>NZ_LWFZ01001534.1:0-802 GCF_001635225.1 Oleiphilus sp. HI0086 | reverse complement strand
CAGTCTGATAACGCGAGAGTAATCGTGGGTAATCAGCTCAGTATAGAAGACCGGTATCTTGGGCCAAACTATCTGTGTGAGCGTAGTCTAGGAATATTTTCTGACTCAAAAATGTATTCAGCTTTAATTAGAAAGGAGCTGAGTTCATACCGGGTAGATGTCCGCCACTTTAATCACCCTACTACCTTTGTTGAAAGTCGATATGAGTTCTATGACCGAATTTCTGCATGGATTCTGTTTTTGTCAGATGATTGTGATGAAGGCTTTATTGATCGTTTTCTGGACCGTTACTGTGATAAGCCAACTTTATTCCTGTGCCCCAAAATGAGCAGAAAGAATGCGACTGAGCGTGTGAAGGAATTTATTAATCAATATGGGCTTGAGGAAGAAGTCGATCTCTGCGACTCAGAGATTGAGTTAGTTTAGTGGTTTGTTCGAAAGTTATTTAAAACAAACTCTTCTATTGCTTCTTTAAGGTATAATGCTGCGAATTACTTTTTGGAGCCCAACCACCTCATGACTGAAGAAATTAACTACCAGAATAACCCTTTGCATGGCCTGGGTTTAAAGACGCTTGTGACAGAAATCGTTGATTTCTATGGCTTTCAAATCCTGCACGCATATTTGAATCTNAATTGCTTCAAGACAAATCCAAGTATCGAGTCCAGCGTTNAGTTTTTAAAGAAAACGGATTGGGCTCGTGAAAGAGTTGAAGCATTTTACCTTTACCAGTTTAAAAGTCTCCCTAAGGCTTCCCCTGAGCAGTTCGAATTGCCTCCTCGCGACCGTATTATTCCTGACG
>NZ_LWFZ01001533.1:0-1087 GCF_001635225.1 Oleiphilus sp. HI0086 | reverse complement strand
AAGCGATGTCACCATTGCGACCAACCTATTGGAAACGCGCACTATCGATGGTGACCCCGAACTTCTGAGCATTATTTCAGACAAGGTCTATTCCGACGCAGTTTATACCTCTAAAGCCTACTTTCTAGCTAAACGCGAAGAACAAAGTGCACGCCACCTGAAATATAGCGGCACCGAATACAACCTCGAACCAAATCTGAAATCTTCCCCTGGCACCTTACGAGATATTCAGACCATTACCTGGATATCTAAGCGCCACTTTGGTGCTGAAGCTCCCAGCACACGCTCACGCTACCACTTTTTGACAGACGAAGAATTCCGCATGCTAGTCAGCGGCGAGACCTTTCTTCTTACCCTTCGTTATGGCCTGCAGATGATTGCCGACCGCAACGAAAACCGACTGCTATTTGAACACCAGCGCAAGCTTGCAGAAATACTCGGCTTTGAAGATGACGAGCAAAAGCTCGGTGTCGAGAAAATGATGCAACGCTACTATCGCATCGTATTGGGTTTAGCCGAACTTACTGACGTGATACTTCAGTACTTTGATGAGTTTTATCTAAACCCCGAGAGTGATGACAGTGTCCAAGAACTAGGTAAACGATTCCAAATTAATCACGGCTATATTGAAGCTAAGTCAGAAGATATTTTTGACCGCTCACCTTATGCGTTGATAGAGATTTTTTTGCTACTCGCACAAAACCCTCAGATCATTGGCATAAAAACCACGACAATTCGTCAAATCCGTGAACATCAATATCTTATTGATGACAGTTTCCGAAACGACCTGGCTAACACAAGCTTATTTATGGAGATACTGCGCACACCGCACGACCTTCATAAAACCTTAAACGCCATGCTTAAGTACAATGTACTGGGCCGCTACTTACCTGAGTTTGGACAGATCATCGGCCAAATGCAGCATGACTTGTTTCATTGCTATACAGTTGACGCGCATACGATTCAGCTTATCAAGAACCTGATTCATCTTGACTACCCTGAGGCAAAAAAAGAGTTTCCACTTGCCTGTCGTTTATACCGTTATATCCCTAAACGTGAAATCCTTTATACTGCTGGTATCTATCAC
>NZ_LWFZ01001532.1:0-716 GCF_001635225.1 Oleiphilus sp. HI0086 | reverse complement strand
TCTGATTGGATCTGCTGGTGTATCAGCTGTTCCAATGGCTGCTCGTGTATCGAATAAGGTTGGTCTGGATAATAATCCTCAGAATTTCTTGTTGATGCATGCGATGGGGCCAAACGTAGCAGGTGTTATCGGTTCTGCAGTTGCTGCGGGCGTTATGATCAAGTTCTTAGGCTAGGAAGCCAGTAGTACTACTATAGAAACCCCGGCTTGTGCTGGGGTTTTTTTATTTGTGGGGCTAAGATAATAACTGTGAGATATCTTTTTATTGTTAACAGGGTTGTAGCTATAGATGGTTGAGAAAAAGCTAAGATTGCTAGATAAAGTTTTTTTATCTGTTCTTAATGGTGTGGAGCAGTTTGCTTTTTCGGAGAACTTTAATATCTCAAACTTGAGTTCATTCGATGAAATCTTTCAAGATGGCATCATGTCAGTTCGTCATTATCACCCATTAGAGGATGATGAGATTGAGATCGCGGGTGAGAAAATCAAGGTAGAGAAAAAGCGACACAAAACGCCCGTTATCTTGGTGCCGCCTTTAGCCGCAACATCAATGATATTTGATTTGATGCCGCATAGAAGTGTTGTTCGTTATTTTTTAGCGAATGGTTATGATGTTTACTTGGTTGATTGGGGAGATGTAACCGCAGATCATAAAAACCTGTCGCTGGAAAGCTATGTGCTAGAGTGGATGCCAATGATCATGGATGCTGTCATTA
>NZ_LWFZ01001531.1:0-780 GCF_001635225.1 Oleiphilus sp. HI0086 | reverse complement strand
TCGGCTTCAAAATCTGATTTCTATCTTGTCGAATAGGTGGCAGCCATGAAGCATATTATCATTATTGGTTCTGGGCATTCCGCGATTACGCTCGTCCGTGAACTTCGAGCGCACGGTAAAGCACTTAAGATAAGCTTACTTACGCAAGATTCAGGTGATTTGTACTACAAGCCAAATTTATCGAAAGCGATTTCAATGAATAAGGCGCCGCTTGATCTGATTATGAAAAAAAGGGAAGTTCTTGAACAAGAGCATGACGTTAAAATCATCCATCAGGTTCAGGTTGAAGCGATTGAAACAGACCAACGTTGTGTTCGTTACCGAGACTCTAATAGCGCAGTCAATGAACTAATATTCGATGAGTTGGTTTTAGCAACAGGCGCATCCCCGATGAATCTCGAACTAACAGATTCTCCACGATGCGTTTCAGTAAATAATCTAGCTGAATACGAAATGTTTAGAGCAGAACTCCAAAAACTTGATAAAAGCACGAGTCGAATCGCCATTATTGGTGCCGGTTTTGTCGGTATCGAGTTTGCCAGTGATCTGTGTAATAACGGCTTTCAGGTTGATGTTATAGATACTGCGAGCTGGCCGCTTAGCAGAAGTGTACCTGAGCAACTCGGTGAGCACATAATGAATGCGTTCCCAAAAGAACAAGTACAGTGGCACATGGAGCAGAAGGTAGGTGATGTTCAAGATGACGGTGATCAGCTTTTACTTGAGCTAGATACGGGTACCGTCATCCGCGCAGATCTTATCTTGTCAGCAGTTGGATTA
>NZ_LWFZ01001530.1:0-614 GCF_001635225.1 Oleiphilus sp. HI0086 | reverse complement strand
TTTAGAAGCGATCACCAAATACAAGCTTCAAGANTNTGGNTTTGAACTGCCTTGCGCCACTCCATAAAGTGACTTGAACTGCAGCGCCGGCTCTCAGTGCTGACAAGCATAGAATAGCGCCAGCAATCGTCGTGTATGACGTATTTTGTTGTGGGTTTGGCATTGAGCCAGAGCAATCTACATATAAATCTAAATCGCAAGGTTCTACCTCTGGCTCTGCACCCTCGTCAAATCCCCATTCTCGCTTAACGGTGGTAACACCCGGTATCACCTTGTGACTCATGGACATTGAGCTAAACCAGTCCACATCTTCAATTGGCTCCCCCGGTTCCCAAAGAGTTGTTCCTTCCGGAATAAGTTCGGTTTTCACGAGCTGCCTCTTTGATGGAAACGAAACCAGATGTGGTATTGAGCGCTCACGGTAATAACGCACTGCGATTTGATGATCTGATAGGTCGATACCTGCGGATTTTAAAATTTCCCCATACTCGAATGGTTCACGATACTGGCCATTGCCATCTGATTGTGAGCTTTCACCTAGGTTAGATTCCCTTGCTCCTGCCTCATTTGCGCTCGCATCGCCGATCAAATCTGGATCCATTGATGGGTGAATA
>NZ_LWFZ01001529.1:0-794 GCF_001635225.1 Oleiphilus sp. HI0086 | reverse complement strand
TTCCATAGTAATAACCGTCTGTAGCAAAAAGGACTTTAGGACGAGTTTGTTCGAAGCGATCGAGCACGCCTGTTACGCCAAAATCGGGTGAACAGGATGTCCAGATTGCACCGAGGCTACTTGTAGCAAGCATGGCAATCACCGCATAGCAACTATTTGGTAGGAAGCCGGCTACCACATCGCCTTTTGCTACGCCCACTTGCTTAAGATATGTGGCACACTTATTAACCTGCTGGAGTAGTTCCTGGTAACTAAGCTCTGTTCTAAGGCCATGCTCGCCACGTTCAACAATCGCTATCGATGCAGGGCTGCTTTCAGCTTGGCGCAACAGATTCTCGGCAAAGTTCAAGGTCGCATTTGGAAACCATTGCGCACCCGGCATCTTGTCTTCATTAAGCAAGGTGAGTTCGCCTTTATGACCTTTGACATCAAAGAAATCCCACAGCTGTGACCAGAATGCCTGCTTATCAGAGACAGACCAACGATAGAGTTGATCGTAGCTTTCAAATGAATGTTCGCTTTGCTGATTTAGATAAGACATGAATCGAGTCAGTTCTGTCTGCGATATGCGGTCTATGCTAGGTTGCCAAAGGCATTCGTTATTTTGCTGATTCATGTCGTGCTGTTCCGAGTCTGGTTATTTTAATGCGAGCGCTACTTTTGATTGATTAGTTCGGCCAATTGCATTGCAAATTCTGTTTCCTGCTTCAATGAGCTTGTCTAGCTCAATACCTGTTTCCATGCCAGCCCCCTGGAGCATATAAACGGTGTCTTCTGTGCTGACATTTCCAGAG
>NZ_LWFZ01001528.1:0-725 GCF_001635225.1 Oleiphilus sp. HI0086 | reverse complement strand
GCGGCCGAACTAATCAAGAAGGTATCTGTATCGACTTTAAATAGCTTGCATAAACTAGCATGCAGAATTAACGTGCCAACCAATAACAAGGCGATAAAGAGAAATAACTCTACATTCAGAGCACTTAGAATTTCCAAGTTGGTCATTGTGCCCATGGTAAAACAAAACACTAGCACCAAATACATGCCGCAATGAAAGCTCTGCTTCAAACGCTTTACCTGAGGAAAAAATGACAAGCCCAGACCAGCACTCGTAATCGCCACTATCGTCACTACTGAAGACATACTTTTCGGGAACAACTGAGAAAGGCCTATACCAATAACCAATGCCAACACTGCAAAGCCGAGTACAGAGGCAACATTTAAAACATTTTCTTTGCTCACTAGCTGCTTATAGGCATGTGAACTTTCATCACTCAAGTGATCAAAGAGCCCCCCACCCGACGTGCTATTCAAGGGCAACTTTTCGCTTTCATTGAAGGCTTTTAAAAACCGGCTAAACAGCGGTTTTGCGAGGCTCACAACAAATAATAGATATAAGGCCGACAGCAAAATATCATAGCTGGTCATCGTAATAAACACCGACTGCTCACCTTCAATTGCCGCACTAATAGCCGCCATATTCGGGCCTCCTCCGGTATACGCGCCGACCGCTAATCCAGCAACTTGCCACAAATGCTCTATTCGCCCATCAAACAGTAAAGACAGAATCGTCGTGATAATCAT
>NZ_LWFZ01001527.1:0-567 GCF_001635225.1 Oleiphilus sp. HI0086 | reverse complement strand
ATGCTTAATACGCTTCCAAGCCATATCTGTAATGTGTAGAAGACCGTCAACACCACCTAAGTCAACGAAAGCACCGTAGTCAGTAAGGTTCTTAACGATACCCTTGGCTTCCATACCTTCAGCCATTGACTCAAGCAATGCTTCACGTTCTGCACTATTTTCAGCTTCAAGCACTGAACGACGAGAAACAACAACGTTGTTACGCTTCTGATCTAGCTTGATAACTTTAAATTCTAATTCTTTACCTTCAAGGTGTAGCGTGTCACGTACTGGACGAACATCAACCAATGAACCAGGAAGGAAGGCACGGATAGTTTTCAGCTCAACAGTGAAACCACCTTTAACCTTACCGTTAATCACACCTTTAACGATTTCTTCAGCTTCAAATGCTTTCTCAAGCTCTTTCCAAGCTTCAGCACGCTTAGCCTTCTCACGAGATAGGCGTGTTTCACCGAAGCCATCTTCAACAGCATCTAGTGCAACATCAACAGAGTCACCGATCTTTAATTCGACTTCACCGCTCTCGTTAACAAATTGAGATAGAGGTATAACACCTTCTGACTTTAG
>NZ_LWFZ01001526.1:0-625 GCF_001635225.1 Oleiphilus sp. HI0086 | reverse complement strand
CCCTTTAACAGTGTCATACATGTGCCAGCGCCAATCATCATTTGGATCCGCACTTGCGATCGCACAAGTTATACCACCTTGAGCAGAAACCGTGTGAGAACGAGTTGGGAATACTTTAGTAATACAAGCTGTTTTGATGCCGGATTCTGTCAATTGAAGTGCTGCGCGCATACCAGCACCGCCACCACCAATAACTATTGCATCATAATTAAGCGTTCTTAATTTAGACATTTCTTACAGCCCCCAAAGAATCTGAACACCCCAGACCACGTAAACGAACATGACCAGGCCACAACCAGCTTGAAAAATAAACCTGAATACCATTGCTTTTAGATAGTCTGTAGACACCGTCCACAAACCGATCCAAGCGTGAGCACCCAAAGATAACAAAGCAAGTAAAGAAAATACTCTGACACAAGTTTGACTAAACAGCTCACTCCACTGCATGTATGTCAAGTCAGGGTTTAGCACTAGATAACCCAGAATAAATACCGTGTAAGCAGCCAACACAACTGCTGTAACACGCTGAATCATCCAATCATAGAGTCCACTACGACCAAAACTAGTAACACTTGCTACCATAACCAAACTCCTGCCAATAAGATAAGTACAACTGACACTGCTA
>NZ_LWFZ01001525.1:0-779 GCF_001635225.1 Oleiphilus sp. HI0086 | reverse complement strand
CGTGCGACCAGGATAAGCCAAAGATAAGCTAAAGTCTGCATCGTCATAGCCAGAGCGCTCAACATCAAATGAGAAGTCAATTGCATCAGCGACCCCTTGAAGATCAGCACTGAAGCTCAGATTTGCACTCAAGTCCGACCAGTTCGATGTTGTCTCGCCACTATCCGAGTTAGAGTCATTATATGACCAACCATTTTGTTGGCTATATGATTCATCATAACTATAGATCTCGCGGAAGGTAACACCCGTAGCATCGCCATTTAGCGCTATCGATGCTTCAAAGCTGTGCGCATCATTTGCAAAAGTACCCTGCAAACTAATTCCTACCACTGCGCTTCTCAGTGTTAGATCTTCTGATTCTGAATCAGACCAACTAGTTTCGGTATTGTTCCAAGTATCTTCTGTGTCCTCAATGAATCGACCAATTGATGCGTCTAGACCCAACATACCAGAGAATGACATTGGACCATCAGTTTGTCCTTCACCTGCCTCTGTTTGTTCAATGCTGACATTAAAGTCCGCATCAAAATCAGTCACGGTGGCATTAAGGTAGTCATCGTAGCTACCGCTACTCTGTCCTTCTGTACCATTGCCTTCATATGAAAGGTTGGCTTCAGCTTCTAGACCTGAACCTTCCTCTAGAGTAACCAGAACAGTTCCTACCGATGCCGTACCAGTCACATCGATATCCAGACTTCCTGAGACGGTACCTTCATCGCCCCAAGTATAAACGTTGGTTGATTCGTTATAATTTTCATACTCAGTAGAGTCATCATCTA
>NZ_LWFZ01001524.1:0-2231 GCF_001635225.1 Oleiphilus sp. HI0086 | reverse complement strand
AAGGACTCTGCCGATACGTCTGCAGTAAACCCTTTTGAGTTCAAAGTTACTACCGTTAAGCATACGCCATTTACCGCAATACTATCGCCTAGCTTTACGTCCGACAGATCCAAATTGCCTGTCGAAATAGTTAAAACAAGGTCTCGCCCTTTTGATTCTGATCGCTCGATCACACCAAGCGCTTCAATAATTCCTGTAAACATCGCTTATCCAATCCTTTACGCTAGCGAGAGCCTGACACTTCAGCCGGCATATAAATCATTCGAATGTCCTGACCAACCAGCCTCAAGTCTTTTAAGTCCAGATCAATACTCTCAGACATTTTATCTAAACCAAGTTCAGCAAGCGGTCGAGCTTTACTTCCTAATAATTTTGGCGCCATGTAAACCAAGAGTTCGTCCCACAAACCCTGTTCAATAATGCTTCCCGCTAACAAGGCTCCAGCCTCTAGTAACACCTCATTGCACTGAAGCTCAGCTAATTTGGACATCACTTCTTGCAGCTCACTATGCGCATCATTTGAACTTGATGCAGAAGACAAGCGAAGCACATCAACAAAACCAAGCTGAGACACCTCCTGCGCTTCCTGGCTTAGCTCACTGGCCTCTGAAACACACCACAATATAGGCGTTTCCTGTTCTAATAGTCGAGCAGTCTTAGGCAAGCGAGCCTGACGATCAAGAATGACACGCAAAGGCTGAATTTTTTCAATTTCTCGGGACCATTCAGGATCAAGACCCAGTTCACTAGCTCTAACCGTTAGGGCTGCATCATCATGAAGAATGGTACCAATGCCACTAATAATAGCAGAGCTTCGGGCACGCAAACGCTGTACGTCAGAACGTGCAGCCGGGCCAGTTATCCACTGACTTTCCCCGGACTCCATGGCGGTACGACCATCAACACTGGTCGCCATTTTAATCCGAAGATAAGGCAAACCAGTTTCCATTCGCTTAATAAAGCCTTGATTAAGTGCCCGCGCCTCAGCTTCCATCAAGCCATAGCGTACTTTTATTCCCGCATCCTCCAGAAGTTTAAAGCCTCGACCTGACACCTCAGGATTCGGATCCAGCATCGCAGCAACCACCTCAGATACTTGAGCATCAATTAAGGCTTTAGCACAGGGAGGTGTTCGACCAAAGTGGCTGCAGGGTTCCAAAGTAACGTAAGCTGTCGAACCTTGCGCGAGTCCTCCCGCTTCAGCGAGGGCGTTTACCTCTGCATGCCCTGTTCCGGCCTTCTTATGCCAACCACGCCCCACAATTTGACCGCCCCTCACCAAGACACAACCTACCCGTGGGTTTGGCTGGGTTGTATACACCCCTTTATTGGCCAAGCGCAAAGCTTCAGCCATATAGTGAGCGTCATCTATTGAGAAAGCACTAAGCGTCATTTTTGGTATTCTCAGAACGAGCTAGCCGATCAACTTCTTCCTTAAATTCATTGATATCCTGGAAACTACGATAGACAGAGGCAAAACGAACATAAGCCACCTCATCCAGGCGACGCAGCTCTTTCATCACTTCTTCACCAATAGCAATCGCTTTTAGCTCTCTCTCGCCTGTTGCTCTCAATCGGGCCTTAATGTTATTGATCGCGCTTTCAATCGCCTCAATACTGACGGGGCGCTTTTCCAAAGCCTTGGTGAAGCCTCTGTTGAGCTTGTCCTCATCAAAAGGTTGACGAGTGCCATCCTGCTTAACCACTCTCGGCATCACCAGCTCAGCAGTTTCAAAGGTAGTAAAGCGTTCTTTACAAGACAGGCATTCACGGCGACGGCGAACCTGGCCGCCATCGGCAACCAGTCGAGAGTCGATAACTTTTGTATCCGTCGCACTACAGAAAGGACAATGCATCAAAAAACCTTTTGATTCAGAAGAAAGGCCAATTCAGAGCAGCAAGCCAACTAAACCACTAACAGCTGGCAGGCCAAAGGTGCAGAAATGAGGAAACGCCTCATCACCGCACCGGGTTAACTATTTATGCGTATACTGGGAAGCGAGCACAAAGGTCGATAACGTCCTTCTTAACACTTTCAATAGCATTCGTATCTTCAGCATCTTTAACCAAAGCGTCAATTACGTCACACATCCAGCCCGCTAGTTGCTGACACTCGGCAGCCTTAAAGCCACGACGGGTTACCGCTGGCGTACCGATACGCAAGCCACTGGTCACAAAAGGTGAGCGTGGGTCGTTAGGTACTGCATTTTTATTCACTGTAATATTCGCTT
>NZ_LWFZ01001523.1:0-1248 GCF_001635225.1 Oleiphilus sp. HI0086 | reverse complement strand
CTTGGAATTAGCAAGCCAACCTTGATTCATATCAATGCTATTCTGCGGTTCTAACCTAAAATGTAGGTAATACGTACCCATTTTAGGTGAGGAAGAATCATGACAGACCGCAAAGAAAAGCTAGTTGCTTTAAAAGAAGAATTAAGTCTTCGTATCGAGAAAATTGATAAAGACCTTCACAACCGGAAAACCAGCAGTAAGTTCTCGGACCAAGTCGTAGACAGACAAAATGATGATGTACTACTAAACCTGAAAAGTGAAGCCGAAGAAGAGCTAGAGCAAATAGATCATGCCCTGCTAAAAATGGAACGAGACTTATATGGCGCTTGTGAGAAGTGTCACGAAGATATCAGCAATGAGCGTTTGGACGCCCTGCCTTTTGCTGCACTATGTACGAACTGCGCCGTTTAGCGCAGCTCCCAAGAAAGTGTACTAGACTAGCTTAAAAAATCTTTAACGTTGATCCTGAATAGGTCGGGGTCAACGGCTTTGACAATTGCATCCTGAACCGTCGGTTTCGCTAAATCAATTAATTCGGTCTTGATAAAGCATTTAAACTTGGTGTGATACATCACCCTCACCTTTGGCGAGCGCTGATCAAACTCGTTCACTTCTACAACCGCGCCCAGTCGGCCACTCTCTAGTAAGACCAAAGAACCAACTGGATAAATTCCGATACAACGAATGAAGTGATTTACCAAAGAGCGGTCCAAATGATGATCGCTCCACTCCAGTAAACGCTTAATCGCCATTGTCGGCGTCATACCCTTGTGATAACAGCGGTCGGCTGTAATCGCATCATAAACGTCAACAATCGCAGCCATTCGCCCGAAGGTTGAGATTTCATGACCACATAGACCCGAAGGGTAACCGGTACCATCCATTCGCTCGTGATGTTCAGAAACGACTTGAATAGTCAAAGGGGAAATACCTTCGATACCCAGCAAATGCTCGCGACCTAGGGTAACGTGATGTTTCATTTGCGAAAATTCATCATCGGTTAATTTACCAGGCTTATGCAATATTTCGTCTGGCACCATGATTTTCCCGATATCATGCAACAATGCACCTGAAATGGTTTGATGAAGAACCGAACGATCCAGTTGCATCGATTTACCAAAAATAGACATCAGAACACTCAGGTTTACGGAGTGCTCCATCAAGTAACTATCTTTCTCGCGAATACAGCCAAGGCAAGCCAAGGCATTGTGATTTCTGAACAAAGAGTCCAGCATATCTTCCGCAAGA
>NZ_LWFZ01001522.1:0-836 GCF_001635225.1 Oleiphilus sp. HI0086 | reverse complement strand
ATTTTTCGGATAAAGGGCGGAAGAAATTATCCCGAAAGCGATTAAAACCTTGATCGATTTTTTCCCGATATGAACCCGCTGCATTGGCTTTAAAGGAGCGCTTAAAGGAATGATTTAAATGACCTGGTAAGACGAGAAAGCACTCAATTACAGAGGCGATAATGACACAGATAATTACTAGTGGAATGTCGAACAGAATGTTGCCGATAATGCCGCTAATGAGCATCAATGGCAGGAAGGCAGAAACGGTTGTCAACGAAGAAGATAAGACTGGCACGAACATCCTGCGAGCACCGNCTTCAGCAGCACGTAGAGGGTTTTCACCTTTGCTATAGTGAGTGAGGGCATCTTCGCCTACAACAATTGCATCATCGACAATGATGCCCAGCGCCATGATTAGCGCGAACATGCTGACCATGTTGATACTGCCGCCAACGAGGTAGAGTATTGCAAGTGTGCCCATAAATGATATTGGGATACCGACAGCAACCCAAAAGGCCACACGACCATTGAGGAATATGAATAGGATGCTGACCACTAGAATCAAGCCGCCTAGGCCGTTTTTGATTAGCAGGTTAATACGGTCCTCAATTAGTACGTAGGCTTCATTATAAGCGTGTAACTGAACAGTTTGAGGGAGTAGGGGCTTTGTGTCAGCCAACCAGTTATTAAGAGTCTCAGCTGCTTTCAAAGTGTCGGAAGACTGGGTGCGAAGAACTCGTAACAAAACAGCAGGCCTGTTTTGATAAAAGACCTCTATTTGATTGTCTTTATTACGTTGTTGCACCACCGCGATGTCTTCGAGCTTAATGGGTTCGGCAGAACTTCCGCTTAGT
>NZ_LWFZ01001521.1:0-608 GCF_001635225.1 Oleiphilus sp. HI0086 | reverse complement strand
GATGTGTATTCTTTGAGGTAATACCGGGTAGCAGGTTCCAAACGTTATAGGTCAAAACCTTGAAGTTGTTATTGCTCTCTTCGCGCGTTTCTAGCTCAAAGTCGTTATCAATGACGTAGTGAATGTCATCACCTGAAACACGTGCGTATTCAGAACGATACGCTAGCGTAGAGGCCTTGCCATCGAAGTCTCGTGCAATCGTATGAATGTCACGATCATATTGCCAAGGGTCGTTCTCTGCAGACAACCACATGTAGCTGAAATTCCAATCCCTTGTGCATCAGTAATTGGGATATGGCGAATCCCCTTGTTACTCATAAGTTCCCTAGCATCCAACACTGAATGATGTTTACTTAGGGTGGTCACCTCTGTCGTCATAATATCTTCAAGACTAATCATTTAATGCTCCTGACTTAAATACGATTGTTTTGTTAGGAGCATAGTTCACTGCTATCAGAAGTGGCACTGTCAAATCCTTAGCGTTTGATATGGATCAATTTGAGCACCTTACATTTGATAGAGACCTTGATAGTGGCTGAACCTTAAATTCTCTCCTAAACTGAAAGCAAGGGATTGTCAGACAGTTTAAGCAAATAGAGAGGCAAGTA
>NZ_LWFZ01001520.1:0-805 GCF_001635225.1 Oleiphilus sp. HI0086 | reverse complement strand
ATGCATACACAAACCTGTGCCAAGGTCCTACAATCCACCCTTGACCCAAGGACTACTACATACGCATTTTATCCAGTCTAGTTGCTGCTTGAATAATACGCGAATTAACAACCTGGTTCAATCATGGAAAGTCTGTGTGAGACACTGCTCTCACTCCAGCTCAACGTGCCCTTCGCAAAAGGAATATCCCTGCTACCAAACATACCGAAATAGGAATAACAGTCGCATAGATTGGATTAAAACCAAACACAATTGCACTCGGCCCTAACAGGTCTTGTGCATACTTGAACAACAGTCCAACCACTACCCCTGAAAACACCCTAAACCCCATCGTGACAGACCTAAGAGGCCCAAATACGAACGATATTGCCACCAAGACCAATACTGCCGTTGAAATTGGCTGAAACGCTTTCTTCCAAAATGACATCATATAAGCGTCAGAGTTTAAGTCCTGAGCTTCAAGATATTGAGAATAAGTATATAAACCCGATATAGATAAGTCGTCGGATGACACAACCAACACACTAAGCACCGAGGGAGACAAGTCTGTTTGCCAAGTTTTAGTTGGGAAATGATTGACGTAAGTGCGCGCCCCTTTAAAGCTTGTTTCAATAACAGACTCTAACTGCCAAGTACCACGCTGAAAAATAGCACGCTTCGCAAACACACTACTTTCAAGCTGATGATCAGCATCATACCTCTGCAACGACACACCATGAAGCACACCGTTTGATTGCACGGCATTAAAGTGCATAAAAGTATTACCCTCCCGATGCCACACCCCTCTATGACTGGCAACATTTTG
>NZ_LWFZ01001519.1:0-1238 GCF_001635225.1 Oleiphilus sp. HI0086 | reverse complement strand
GAATCTAAAGAAGTTGCTTTAGCGTTGAATGAGCAGTACATGCCTAAGTTTGCGGGCGACAGCTTGCCGACCACAAAAACGGGTTGTGCACTTTCTATTGCTGAGAAACTTGATTCACTGGTTGGTCTATTTGGTATCAATCAGCCTCCAACGGGTACTAAAGACCCATTTGCCTTGCGCCGTGCTTCTTTAGGTGTGCTTCGAATCATTGTTGAAGAGCAATTGGATCTTGATCTGGTTGACCTAATTAATTGGTCGCTAGAGCAATACGAAGGCTTGGAAAACAATAGTGTCCAAGAAGACTTATTGAACTACATGTTGGAACGTTTCCGTGCCTGGTATCAGGATGAAAATGTATCTGCTGAAGTCTTCTTAGCGGTTAACGCTCGTAGGCCTACACGTCCGGTCGACTTTGATCAGCGCATCAAAGCGGTTAGCAACTTTTTGGGCCTCGAAGCGGCTTCAGCCTTATCGGCAGCCAATAAGCGTGTTTCCAATATTCTGGCGAAGAATAAGGGCGAGTTGGCAGATCAGGTCGACCAGAGTAAGCTGATTGAGCAAGCTGAAAAGGATTTGGCAGCTCAGGTAGATAGCCTAGCAAAAACTGTAACGCCATTGTTTGACCAAGGTAACTACCAAGCTGCTTTGACTGAGCTATCAAGTCTTCAAAAAGTTGTTGACCAGTTCTTTGAAGATGTCATGGTTATGGCCGATGATGAAGCGTTGAAGAATAATCGCTTAGCCTTGTTGAGTCAGCTGCGCGAGCTATTCCTGCGAGTGGCAGATATTTCGCTGCTTTCTAAGTAGCACCTAAGCACTAAGTTAGGCTTTCCCTTCTTGCTAGCAAAGCACTGCTCATTCGAGTGGTGCTTTTTTGTTTCTGGTCTTAATCTCTTGCAGAGGTTTTTTCTTCGCGCTTGATTAAGCTTGTGCTAACCCTCTAGTGGGCCACAGAACAACTGAAAGAATATTGGCAGCTGACTAATTCAACAAACCTACTTCTTTGTAGTAGCGAACTGCTCCGGCATGTAAGGGGGCTGATAAGCCTTCTTTAACCATTTTGGTCTTATCGAGAGCATGGAATGCAGGGTGAAGTTTTTTAAACTCGAGGAAATTTTCAAATACTGACTTGGTTAACTGGTAGATAACCTCGTCGGGTGTATCTTTAGAGCTTACTAGTGTCGCACCTACGCCAAATGATTTTATTTCATTTGGGTTGCCTCGGTACATACCAGCCG
>NZ_LWFZ01001518.1:0-1219 GCF_001635225.1 Oleiphilus sp. HI0086 | reverse complement strand
TCTGAACCAAGCTTACGCTGAACTTCCATTGAGATTTCAGGCGTCAGCTCTACTTTAGAACCATTGATAGGGGACTTGAATGTTACACCCTTCTCGCTGATCTTACGCATATCTCCGAGGCTAAAAACCTGAAAACCTCCAGAATCAGTCAGAATTGGTTTATCCCATTGGATAAAGTCATGCAAAGTACCATGTTTCTCAACAATGTCGGTGCCCGGTCTTAGCATTAGATGAAAAGTATTTCCGAGAATAATATCCGCGCCAATCTCTTCGATATCCTTAGGTAGCATGCCTTTTACCGTACCGTAAGTGCCAACCGGCATAAACGCAGGGGTCTGTATTTTCCCACGTGGAAAGTCAATTTCTCCACGTCGAGCCAAGCCATCTGTCTGGCTGACCTTAAAGGACATACAACAATTCGATTCACTCAATGTATTACTCCGAAATATTCCCGCTAGAGGGATTTAGAAACATCGCATCACCATAACTGAAAAAGCGATACTTATTTGCAACAGCCTGCTCATAAGCATTTAAGATATTTGCCTGGCCTGAAAATGCAGATACCAACATTAATAGGGTCGATTTCGGCAAATGAAAGTTAGTAATCAGTGCATCGACACTTTTAAACTCATAACCTGGGAAAATAAATATCTCAGTATCACCGGTAAAAGCCTTAAGCTCGCCTGACTGGCTGGCAGATTCAAGACTACGAACACTAGTTGTGCCGACGCAAATAACACGACCACCTTTTCGACGAGTCGCAGTCACTTTATCAACCACGTCTTGAGTCACTTCAATCCATTCCGAATGCATTTCGTGGTCTTTAATATCGTCAACCTTTACTGGCTGGAAGGTTCCAGCACCAACATGCAAGGTAACAAAAGCTGTATCAACGCCTTTTGCTTTAAGCCTTTCAATAAGCTCATCATCAAAGTGCAAGCCTGCCGTAGGCGCTGCTGCCGCGCCTGGCTTATCGGCATAGACAGTTTGATAACGATCCTGATCCATATCCTCATCACCACGCTCAATATACGGAGGTAAAGGAATGTGGCCGTACTTTTCAAGCAGATCAAAAACCTCTAAAGACTCGGTCTCAAGAATAAACAGTGCATTCTGTCGCCCCTTCATTTCGATTACTTGCGTGCTACCATCGTCGGTATCAACAAGAATCTTGCTACCTTCTTTAGGGGAACGGCTAGACCTGACATGCGCTAAAAAC
>NZ_LWFZ01001517.1:0-821 GCF_001635225.1 Oleiphilus sp. HI0086 | reverse complement strand
GACAGCGCAGAAGAAAGATATTGATGACCCTGAAGTTATTCATCAGTTTGCGCAACTAATTCCTAGCCTTACTCACCTTGAGTACTTATATATTTTGACTGTCTGTGATATTTCTGCGACCAATCACACCTTGTGGAACAGCTGGCGCGCGACACTGATGCAGCAGTTATATATCGAAACCAGGCGCGCAATACGTCGCGGCACAGATAAGCCTGTTGATCGCAATGACTGGATAGAAGCCACTAAACGCGAAGTCCGCACCTTACTCATCGATAGTGGCTACACCACACCAGAGATTGATGCTTTATTGGAGTCCTTTGAAGACGACTACTTCCTTCAAGACTCAACCGCCGACATCGTTTGGCAAATCTCTGAAGTACTTAATCATGGCAACTCAAGTGAGCCGCTCATCATCATTCGCGACACCCAAACCAAGCAAGGTGACGGTTTCAGCCATATTATGGTTTACGTCCGCTCAAAAGACGACCTATTTGCTGCAACAACTGCGGTACTTGAGCAACTGAATCTCAACGTCTTAAATGCCCGTATCAGTGCATCGAGAGGTGAGTTCAATTTGAGCCACTTTATTGTAACTGATGCACACAACATGCCCTTAGCAAACGATGTAGAACGAAAAGAGCAAGTTCGGTCACGCTTGATTGAAGAACTCGATGACCCGGAAGATTACCCTGAGATAATCAGCCGGCGCACACCACGCCAACTGAAGCATTTTGCCTTCCCGACTGAAGTGACTTTCAGCAATGACATGATTAATCAGCGTACCGTAATGGAGGTTGTAACACCCGACCGACCCGGCCTAC
>NZ_LWFZ01001516.1:0-830 GCF_001635225.1 Oleiphilus sp. HI0086 | reverse complement strand
CAGGCGACTCATAACCTGCCTCTTGGAACATTGGCTGCAAAAGCTGTGAACGCTCTTCAGCCAGCCAAGCTGCCAACCAAGCCCTTCCTGCTTCCTCCTGATCACCATCTTCTTCAGGGTCATGCAGAAAATCGGCAAAGCATTGACTCACCGCTGAACGATGCTCATTCAGCTCTGCCTCTAAACTTGGCCAGTCTGAATAGCTCATCGACCAAGCAATACGCTGACGGCTCTCTTCTGATTCTGGAATTAACTGGGTTTGTTGGTCTGCCAAGCCTTGTATCGCATGCTCCAAATTACGCAATAGTCGATAGGCAAGTAATAAAGTATCGACCCATTCCGAGGGTAAATATTCATTTTCTTGCAATGTACGATAAACGCTTACCAAGCCCTGCTGCTGGAGGCGTTCGTCTCGGCCACCATGAATCAATTGGCAGGCCTGGGCAATAAATTCGATCTCTCGAATGCCGCCATCACCCAGCTTAATATTTTGCTCTCCACCTTTGCGGTGCATTTCAGCCATAATCATACGCTTCATATCGCGCAAGGCTTGCACAGAGGTAAAATCAGCATACTTGCGGTAAACAAAAGGGCTAATAATATCCATTAAGGCCGCGCTGGCTTCAGGGTTTGCGTCGGCATTAACGATACGCGCCTTGATCATGGCATAACGTTCCCACTCCCGTCCCTGGTTGTGATAGTAGTCTTCAAAGGAAGCGAAGTTCATCGCCAATGCGCCACTATCACCATAAGGCCGCAAGCGCATATCGACACGGAATACGAAACCCTCAGAGGTCATGGCATCCAAAGCATTGATGAGCCTTTGCCCC
>NZ_LWFZ01001515.1:0-1211 GCF_001635225.1 Oleiphilus sp. HI0086 | reverse complement strand
ACATCGGCACTAGGTAAACCAAATCGAGTCCGTGTATCGATAACCGTTACTACATTACCGCGCAGATTGATAATACCCAACACATAGTTAGGTGCGCCTGGCACGGGGGCAATTTCAGTATAACGTAATACTTCCTGAATCTGCATTACGTTAATACCATACGTCTCGTCTGCTAAGCGAAAAGTGACGTTTTGCAGAATCGGATCTTCAGCAGCATGGCTACTGTGCCCAGTGTTTGATGTCATTAGTTGACCCCTTACCTATTTCCTAAAAGACAATAATTCGCGCCAAGTTTTCAAAGCTTTACTCTCTCACGTCAAAAACTTAACAGATCATCTTCTAAATATAGAGCATCGCACAATCTATGCCAGAAAATAGTGACACAATTATCAAGAAATTGAGCTTCCATTGCCAGAAGCTTTCTCTTCTAGCATCAAGCTCATTACGTCTGCGTCGAGTAAAGCACACATATGCCCTATCACCGTACCAGATAACCACGCTCGACTCGTACGCTCACTGCGCCATTTAACCATATCAGGTTCAAGCTGAATGGATTCGTGAACTGAGTCGCAAGCTAAGCCCCAATTATTTCCACCCAGTCTAATAATGAACTGATATCCGGCCCGAGCATCCTCGCTCCAACGGTCCGGCATGACCCATTGAGCTGTATCGACCACTCTGACATTTCTATCCAAATGTCTATACAAGCCCATAAAATAATCTGCCCGGCCGACAATTGGCGTGAGCTCCTTTTCAATTTTATAGATTGCACCGAGAGAAACTAAAGGCACCGCAAGCTTTAAACCTGCTACAGAAAAGATCAAACACTCGAAGCGATCTTGAGCCCATGAAGGCGGCCCAACTNGTNCAGGCTAGGGAGGCTGTGACTACTGAAGTTTCTGAAATTGAAAAGATACATGAAAAAAGAACAGCTTTGGTTACGCCTGGTGAGCCTGGACAAGTTGGGCCGCCTTCATGGGCTCAAGATCGCTTCGAGTGTTTGATCTTTTCTGTAGCAGGTTTAAAGCTTGCGGTGCCTTTAGTTTCTCTCGGTGCAATCTATAAAATTGAAAAGGAGCTCACGCCAATTGTCGGCCGGGCAGATTATTTTATGGGCTTGTATAGACATTTGGATAGAAATGTCAGAGTGGTCGATACAGCTCAATGGGTCATGCCGGACCGTTGGAGCGAGGATGCTCGGGCCGGATATC
>NZ_LWFZ01001514.1:0-864 GCF_001635225.1 Oleiphilus sp. HI0086 | reverse complement strand
CGAAAAAATGGCGCGTCTCAGGCAGTTAAATGCAGAGTCAGAACAAAAAAGATTTCCCTAACTTTGCTACAATTTACTAATAGACTATTTATTCGCCCTAGTCCTAAGGTTGATTTATTGGCGTTAAGTCTTTAGCTATCAGTAATCGAGATTTCATATATGAGTACACACCCTTTTTTAAAGCTGCTATTGAGTATCCTGGCCTTGTCCTTAGTTGCTTGTGGAAGCGGTAGTAAGCTGAGTGATGATACTTACGATGGCTTGGTGACAATCGAAGGCCAGGTGAGCGTAAAGCCTGATACCAATGTAGATCTTGATGTTGAGCAAACATGCTCCACGCTTAGTGAGCAGAATAACTCTCTTTTTTCGGCCCAGCTGGTTAGTAACCCGATTACAATTGGAGGCTACATAAATGGCAAGTCTCAGGATCTTGGTTTTTGCTATCAGTTTGAGGAAGATCTTGATGATTATTACCGAGTTTCCTTGGTCGAAGGCCAGACTGTAAGTTTAAGTGTCTTTCCTGCTAACGAAGAGGAATTCAATATCAATGCCCTTGTTGAACTCAGGGCAGTAGATCAGTCTGGCGTCGTTGTGGCTGAACTATCTATATCAGAACCGGGTGCCAAATCTTTAGTTGTTCCCCTTACCAATGAATACTATGTGCGCGTAGCCACAACACAAGGGCACGATGCGCTACTGTATACGCTATCGCTTTCACAAAACTTAAGTGCTGATAATGCACGCCTGCTAAGTGAAGCGAGTCGCTTAGACTTCGTGCCAGGCGAGGTGCTACTTGCATTCGATCAGAGTTCAAGTGCTCAAGGCGCATCAACACGCAGTCGTTCACTTGATAGCTTGCAACGG
>NZ_LWFZ01001513.1:0-7922 GCF_001635225.1 Oleiphilus sp. HI0086 | reverse complement strand
CCATGGCATAACGCAGTTGTGAAGCATACGCACCGCCAAGATGATTACCTTGACCACCACCACCTACAATCGCGAAAGAATCGGGGCCAAACTGATCACGCGTTACATTCATTTTTTCAGCGATTTCATCTAAGGCCTGATCCCAGCTAACCTTCTGAAAGCTCCCATCTGGCATCCTTTTTAAAGGATGTGTCAAACGATCATCGTGATTTTGATAATGCTCTAATCTTGCCGCTTTCTGGCAAATATAGCCCTTAGTCATAGGGTGTTGAGGATCACCTTTGATCTTAATTAATTTGCCGTCCTGGGTGGTAACATCCAAGCCACAGTTTCGTGAACATAATATACAAGCGGTTTTATGCAGCTCTGTATTCTCACTATCAACGTTTGTCATGATCGCTCTCTTGCTTTTTAAAAGCTGTAATTATTGAGATATAGACTAGCTTAATCTTTGTAATACACCATCTGGCTACTTGTCGCCACCAAGGTACCATCAGGGCTCCATAGCTCAGCCCTTTGCTCAAAATAACCATTAGTAAATTTGGTAGCGCTAGCGCGACCAAGCAGATGAGTCGCCTCCAAGCCCAACAATTCATCTTCAGTTATATGGAAATTAATCGTTAAACTAACCGTTCCCATTGGGACGATCTTATGTCTTCGAACAAAAATTCGTGGAAAGAACGAGTCAGAGATTGCTGTTACTGAGGCATAGTCCAGCTTTCTTGCTGGCTTGTCAGAAATCCACAAGAGGCTCTCGGAGGGGTTTGCTTGTTTACCCTTAACTAGCGGCTGAAAAGGAGCACCATAAACAAAGCGCATATCGTATTGGTCTACCCAGCTCGGCATGCCCGGAAATTTTGGTAGTGAATCCACCTCTTCAAAATCTGGTGCATAAGGCATCCTTACTTCATCATTAGACCAAGTCTCATTTCGCTTAGCAAAAACACAACTAGCAGAACACTGCATTACATCGCCTTGCAAAAAATCTACACGCCAATGCTGGTTGGAACGGTTAGTTCTTAATAGAGCAGGTTTGACCACCAACTCATCATCTTCAATCGGCCCCATATAATTAATAGTAATCGATACCGGCATGCCTTCTCTTTCTGGGTGACCTAACACTGCTTGAAGGATCGTAGCCGCCGTCACACCACCGAAAGGGCCTACCATATTTTGATAGTCTGCACTGACTTGCCCAACCAGGCAATTGGGGTCCCCTTTCAGGTTAACTGCACCATCAAATGCATGCTCTTGCTGTTCTAGTGTCTTTGCCACATTAGATGCACTCATACCGAAACCTCCAAAAAATCGCACAAATTAGTTTATATGCTAAGTAAATTAATCTAACCTTTTACCACTGGCAATTCAGTATATTTGAACTTAGGATAACTTCAGCTTATCTATTAAGGTGTTCCATGCAACAAAAAGCTCCCCCAATTCAGTGGCTACCTGTATTTGAAGCCGCGGCCAGAAATTTAAACTTTAAGAAAGCAGCGGTGGAACTCTGTGTTTCACCGCCTGCCGTCAGTCAGCAAATCAAAGTATTGGAAGAATATCTTGGTTTAACGTTGTTTGACCGAAGCTCTCGCAAACTACGACTCACCTCAGCCGGAGAGTTTTACTACCAGACAACAAGAGATATTATTAAGCGCCACAATACTTCCTATCGAGAATTCGAACGAAAATTTTGCCACCCAACGCTTCAAATCAGCTCACCCATTTTCATCGCTCAAGAACTACTGATTCCAAATTACGCACGCTTCAAAGACTATGCTCCAGAGGTAGAGCTACGCATCACGACAGGCAATGAATACGTTAATTTTGACGATGAACCTGCAGACGCGGCATTACGTTTCGGAAAGGGGGACTGGCCAGAATTAGCAACACGCTTTGTCAGTGGTGTTGACGTAAAACTTCTATGTAGCGAGGACTACCTGACCCAACATGGTCTTTCCCGTGACCAATTAATGTCAAAGGAGGAGATCGAAAATCAGGTTGTCATATCGCTATATGATGATCTTCGGGATTGGCGCGGCTCATTTGGAGATTTTAACCCAAAGCAAAAAATTGTTTGCGACTCTTATTTCTCCGCCATTCGGTCTGCTGAAGAAGGCTTAGGAGTCGTCGTTGGATTACTCCCTATGGTCAATCAAAGGATCAGAGATGGAAAGCTACTTCCCTTATCAACCATGCCGTTGACAACCCAGTATGCATATTGGCTCGTTGCCCCTAAAGCCATGGCAGAAACAGATAATTTCAACTCGCTTTACCGCTGGATACAAGCGCTATTCAGAACACTTAAGTAATTTGTTGAAAAAATAAAAAACAAACAAACGCTTGCATTTAAATTTAGTTTATATGCAAAGTAATATACATCACATATGAACTATATAACTACTAGACAAGGAATCGACAGTGGATAAAAGGTTATTCTTTCTGATCAACATGGCTCAGCACCGAATGTTTAAGTTTGCAGATACCCAGTGCGAGCAACGCCTGGGGATTCCAGTCACTCAAGCTGCTGCACTGATGTTCATTGCTAAAAATGAAGGCTGTTTACAGAAAACGCTGTCACAAGCATTGGGTTTGAATAACTCTGCAGTCACCGGTTTGGTTGGCCGAATGCAAAAGAACGGCATTATTGAGCGCAAAGGATGTGCCGAAGACGGCAGAGCATCAAGGTTATTTTTGTCTGACGAGGGTAAAAATAAATTACCGATACTCTACCCACTTATCCAGCAAGTAAACGAGAAGCTCAGTGAAGAATTTTCAGAAGAAGAGCTTGAAACCGTCAGTCGCTTCCTAAACAAGGTGATCGACATTTTTAAATAAGTACGCGGTATTCAATATGAGTCAATTTCTAGCAATGTTCCAACAAATGGGCCCAGAGATGTTTTCGAAGGGCGTTGCTCAAATCGCACCTTACTTTGGGACAATTGACCCAGAAGTCATTGACCTTAAACCAGGCTATTGTGAAGTTAGCTTGAAAAACCAAAAGAAGGTGCACAACCATATCGGTACCGTTCATGCCATTGCAATGTGTAACGCTGCTGAATTAGCAGGCGGTATGACAACTGACGTCTCGATTCCCGCTGGTGCCCGATGGGTTCCTCAAGGTATGACTGTTGAATATATCGCAAAAGCTAAAACAGACCTTAAAGTTGTGTGTGAAGCGGCAGACGTCGATTTTTCACAGGAAGGCAAGGTAGTCGTGCCCGTAGCAGCGTATGACACAGAAGGAACCAAGTGCTTTACCGCTGATATTACGATGAATGTGAAGCATAAGTAGGTTGATTGCTCCGCCCATTCTTTAAACATAGGCAGAGGATTCCATTCCCTCGCAGGATCAACCCTTGCTTGCCCGTCTGCGAGCCGTGGAAGACTCTGCCTACAATCAATCAGTCTTAATAATCGTCGTTAACTGGATAGGCGATTGAACCAGCTTCTCTTTACCCTCAATCATTGGATAAAATACATAATAACCTTTGTCAGGTACTGAAGTAACCTTCCCTCCTTTTATGTAGAAAGGTTTATCAAAGCCCTGAATATGAACCTCATAATCCCCCCCCTAACATCGTATCCATCGTTCGACTGGCATTGTTAATTTTGTCGCAAGCACTCAAGCCTGCAAGCAACAATACAGTGACTAATATGCCAAACACCTTTTTCATACCTCGATCCCTTTCTTCATCATACTCGTTGTTAATTCAATATTTATTCAACACAAAAGGCACTGCTTCCTCAATCTCAAAAGCCAACTCAAGCAAGCGTTTATCTTCTCCAAACTGTGCAAAGAACTGGACGCCAACAGGCACCTGTTTTTGACTAACGCCAATAGGCAAAGCAATCGAAGGCGCGCCCGAGACATTGTGAATCGCACAATAAGGTACAAAATGCTTTAGGCGCTCTATAGCACTTTCAAATTCTACGTCAGGCGCAAGATAGCCTATTTTCGGCGGTGGGTGCCCTAAAACTGGCGATAACATAAGGTCATAGTTAGCCATTTCTTGTTGATAAACATTAGTAAAACCCAGTAAGCGTTTAATCGCTAAAGGCGCTTTAAGTATATGTTTTCGGAAGTGCTTACTTAACCCAAGGGTCAGCGGTTCGAGCTTTTTCTTATTTAACTTAGTACCAAACAGAACGCTACCTGTTGTAGAAAAAATCGACGCCATCATTCCCCAATAGAGCAAGAAGTCGTCCCCAAAAGCAGGGTCAAATGGAAACGAAACTTCTTCCACATCATGCCCTAAATCACTGCATATTCTGGCCGCCTGATGCACGGCTGCCGCATTGTCTGAATCACTATAAAGATGGCCAGGGCCATCTGTATAAAAGCCGATTCTAAGTCGCTTTTTAGCGGGGCCGGTGATTTCACCCAGCGCAGGTAGTTTTCGGTTGAGATAAAACTTTTCAGCTTCGGAATAAAACATCGCCGTATCGCGAACACTACGGCTTAGAATTCCCTGGTGCCCCAAATTGATAGGTAATAAATGGGACCCTTTCATATCGACTAAGCGACTTCTTGTAGGCTTCAGCCCTATTAGCCCGCAACATGCCGCAGGTATTCTGATAGAACCACCGCCATCATTCCCATGAGCAAAGGGCACAACGCCAGCTGCAACCATGGCGGCAGATCCGCCGGATGAACCGCCAGTTGAACGCTCAAGGTTCCACGGGTTAGAAGTCGAGCCAAAATAACTAGACTCAGTCGTAGCCGTTAAGCCAAACTCAGGCATTCGAGTTTTTCCTAGGGGCACGACGCCTAGCGACAGGAATTGACGTACGAAATCTGAAGATTTTGCTGCGGGTTTAGGTTTTAACGCTGCGGAACCATGAGCGGAGGGCACTCCGTTAAAGTCGTCATTATCTTTAATAAAGCTAGGGACACCGGAAAAATACCCTGAATTAGGCAACAATGCGTACCGTCGAGCCCTGTCATACATTTCCACAGCAAGACTGTTTAGGCTCGGCTCAACATGCATCGCGCGACTAATACTCGCTTCAACCGCCTCTTGGGCCGATATTTCTCTTTTACGAACCCTTTCGGCAATTCCTACTCCATCGAGTTCACCTAGAACATCTTCTGTATAGGCATTAATTGTTTTCGCCGATGGAATCATGCTGCGCTCATATATTAGGCATTGTATTGGCTGGAGGATACCGCTCCACCACTTCCAATCCAGTCCGTATGGAAAAACTCGCCTCGATCTCTATCAACCCGTTCATAAGTATGCGCACCGAAGTAATCACGTTGCGCTTGCAGCATATTTGCTGGCAATCTTCCGCAGGTGAAGGCATCAAAGAAAGACAAGCCTGACGCGGTACATTGCATTGGTAGCCCGATTTCAATCGCTTTACCCAAAACCCTGCGCCAGGAAGGAAGTGACTGCTTCAATAATTGTTGAAAATAGTCATCGATTCCTAAGAAAGAGAGCTCAGGGTTCTTTATAAAGGCGTCACGAATATTCTCTAGAAAACGACTTCGGATAATGCAACCTCCTCGCCACATTAAAGCAATATTCCCGAAGTTCAGATTCCAATCCAAGTTGTTTGAAACTTGCTTCATTAACATGAAACCTTGAGCATAAGAGATGATCTTAGACGCCAATAAGGACTCTCTCAACGCTTCAAGCCAATCGTCCTTATCTCCACCAACACTAGATATCTCACGCGCGAAAGCTGTTTCAGCAGCGATTCGCTCTTCTTTGAAACTGGAGATATATCGTGCAAAGACCGACTCACTAATCAAGCTCAAAGGTACACCGTTTTCAAGTGCGCTATTTGCAGTCAGTTTACCGGTTCCTTTCTGCCCTGCCGTATCAAGAATGCTCTCTACTAAGGGCTGCCCATCTTCATAAAAGCCAAGAATATTGGCTGTTATTTCAACTAAATAACTATCTAACTCTGTTTTATTCCATGCCGAGAAACTTTTCTGCATTTCAGGGTGATTCAAATTCAACCCACTCTTCATAAAATGATAAGCCTCAGAGATGAGCTGCATATCACCATATTCGATGCCATTGTGAACCATTTTCACAAAATGCCCTGCACCGCCCGAGCCAACCCAGTCGCAGCAAATTTCACCAGCATCGGTGCGCGCCGCAATAGCCTGAAATATAGGCTTTACTAGCGGCCAGGCTCGCTCATCACCACCAGGCATGATAGACGGCCCATAACGTGCACCTTCTTCACCACCGGAAACACCGATACCGAGATAGTGAATATTTTTTTCAGATAATGACTCTACTCGTCGAGCCGTGTCTCGATAGTCGGAGTTGCCCCCATCAATAATGACATCACCATCATCTAGCAAAGGAAGTAGCTGTTCAATGTAGGCATCCACCACCTCACCAGCTTTTACCATTAACATCACTTTACGAGGCGAGGAGAGCTTCGCCAGCATATCCTCAAGGCTATTTGCACCTTGTATTAGCGTATCAGCAGCAAGACCCTTGATAAACTCGGATACTTTGCTCTGCGTTCGGTTATACGCAACGACCCTGACACCGTGGTCATTCATATTCAGAACCAGGTTTTGCCCCATTACCGCTAGACCAATGACTGCAATGTCTGCTTTGTTATCCGCCATAATTATCCCTCGACTATTTCTTGTTTAATGCTCGCTAAGTTTAGCTGCCGATTCCGCATCTAAATACCACTCAACACACCCTGAGCTTGCAATAATTCGTGAAAAAATATTGGCTGCCGGGTAGCTTTTAGAGACTTCTGCCTGATCGACTATTTCTCGCACGACACTTGCCTTACTCTTACCCAAGGCAATAAATGTCACTCTCTTGGCACATGATATGACTGAAGCACTTAGCGAGATTCGCTCCTGCTTGGAGCTTGGTTGAGTCGCCTGAACGGCACTCTGAGCACAGTCGTAATCTGTTTGGCCAGGAAACAATGAGGCAGTATGTCCATCTTCCCCAATACCCAGCATAACCCAATCAAAAATAGGAAAGGCATTCACTCCATCAGATACTGATGGCAGACAAGCCAGCATTTCATCTTTGAATTCGATCAAGGCTTTTTCTTGCGCTAATTCACCATGAATGGGATGAATGTTACTCGCTGGAATTAGCACATGGCTAAACAACAGCCGCATGGCTTCACCATAATTGCTTTGCTCATCATTAGCCGACACACAACGTTCATCTCCCCACCAGAAATGTAAGTTCCGCCAAAGAATGCTATTTGCGTAATCACTGTGGGCTATGTAGCCAAAAATATGTTTGGGCGTTGTCCCGCCCGATAAAGCGATATGGATATCGGCGCCAGATTGGCTCAGAGCCAGCCACTGTTTGGCCACTACCTCTGCAAGCTCATCAGCTGATTCATAAATGCTTATAATAGAACCATCACTACTCGCATTCATACTGCCCCCTGCTTAAGAATTTTTTATCTCGCTATAACTCACAATAATGAGTATTGGCTAAATTTTTACACGGAAAACGCCAGGTACGGCCATCACGCCGAAGAAGGCTCTCGGCTTCTTTCGGCCCCCATGTACCACTCGCATAACCATGCAAGGCATGGTCGCCAGCTTGATATTTCAGAATAGGCTCGACAAACTGCCAACAGGATTGCACGGCGTCGCTACGAGCAAATAAGGTGGCATCGCCATTCAGTGCATCCAGTAACAAGCGCTCATAGGCATTCAGAATGCGTACACCATCACCTTCTTCATCGAGTAAATCCTGGTAACGAAAGTCCATACTCACCTCTTTCGACTCAAAACCTGCTCCGGGTTTCTTAAGACCGAATTGCATCACGATCCCTTCATCTGGCTGAATGCGTATCACCAGTTTATTTGCCGGTGCATTCAGCCCAAAAACAGGGTGTGGTGTATGTTTGAAGTGAATAACAACTTCCGTCACTCGCGTTGGCAAGCTCTTCCCTGTTCGAATATAAAAAGG
>NZ_LWFZ01001512.1:0-534 GCF_001635225.1 Oleiphilus sp. HI0086 | reverse complement strand
AAACAGCGGGCTACCAAATTAGGGACGTCACAATCTATAAATAAATGGAGACAAAGCATTATTTCTAGCGGTGAGATTAGTCCAGAAGATTTGATCGCTTCTACTGGATCCAATGCTAGAGCGGGTGTTTCAATGCGGCTGCTAAATATTACTTGTTCTCGTGAGTATGGTGCTTTTGATCAACTTCATGAACACCAAAGCGGTAGACGTTTCTCTGATAACTTAAAACAAAACTGCAATCAAAACTACGGATTTGCAGGCCCAGAGTTCATAAACAGGTTATTAGAAATGAATGACGTCGAATCGGCGTTTTTCAAGGTAGTTGTCGCCTGAGCATTTAAGCTGCTTGTTTTTCCTTCTCCGGGTTCAACTTAACGTCACCCACTTTCTCCCAGTTCCGCGTAGCTTTTGACCACCTTATTTGGTTCTTTCTTTTCATCTTGCGATAAAGCTCATCCCTCTTCGATAATATTTCTTCATCCAGACCTAAGTGCCTTTGCTCTGGGGTAACAAAGTTAATTCGACTATGCCGGT
>NZ_LWFZ01001511.1:0-774 GCF_001635225.1 Oleiphilus sp. HI0086 | reverse complement strand
AGCGCACCGAAATGTGATTTTCATGCATCATAATTTTGCTACCCGCGATCAAGGGGTGCCACTGGGGTAGCGGCTTCCCTTCAAATAGCAAACGATAAGAACAAGTTTCAGGGAGCCATACCGAGACCTCAGGTAAATCAGTCACACTTAGGTTAAGACAGTCAGGCACATAATTGTTTCGCTTGGAATAGACAGTACACTGACAAGCATCCGTATCCAGATATTCACAGCTGATACAGGTAAACAGCAAGTCATCGCTGTCTTCATCCTGGAGCTTATGCATACAGCACTTACCACAGCCATCACACAGAGCTTCCCACTCTTCTTTCGAAAGCTGGTCTAAGGCTTTTTCTTTCCAAAAAAACTTATCTACCGCCAATTGACTCGTCTCACCGTCATTAATTTAGCCGTGCAAACTATCTTTAGGTGGCTTATATAAATCCAACATTTCCGGGTCTTTTGCTGGCGGCATCTGCAAATAAAAGCCTTTCTCAGCAATATCGTCCAAAATTTTCTTAGCATCCGCACGGGCCAATTTCTTTTCTGGCGTGAGTATCATATCCATCACATGCTCAGCTTGCCCAAATATTTGCATCAGTGCATCAGGCAAAGAAGTCAGTTCATCCGCTCGGTCGAGGTATAAGTACATTTCCTGCTTCTTTTTACTCTTATAAACCGAGCAAAATCGTTTCGTACTCGAGGTATATTGCGTCATCATTTCTCCTAAATTCCTAGCGCCTTTGACATTTTTTCTGCTAACCAAGGCTTGCGCCA
>NZ_LWFZ01001510.1:0-657 GCF_001635225.1 Oleiphilus sp. HI0086 | reverse complement strand
TCCTACGCTCTCCACAAATCAAAGACCCTGGGAGCAGTAAGTCCTTCCCTGAGGATACTTTAAGCTACTCAAGCACTGTCTACCCTCTACTCACAGAGTATTGCAGTGACTGTCATGTCGAAGGCCAGCAAACTCCTTTTATTGGCAGCTCCGATGTTGACACCTCTTACCTGGCTGCTCAGAGTCGAATTAGCCTGGAAACCCCCGGTAACTCCCGACTAGTACAACGCTTACTCAATGAGTTTCATAACTGCTGGGAAGTTGGTTGTGAAGCCTCATCAACTGAAATGAGAACAGCGATCGAAGCCTTTTCTAATTCGATCACTGCCGCCGCGATTGACGAAACACTGATTACCAGTAAAGCGCTTGTATTGGTGGGTGACGGCATCGTTGCCAACTCAGGTGGCCGCTATGAAGATGATGTGATTGCCCTATACGAGTTCAAAGCCGGTGAAGGTACTCTTGCCAACGACACCAGCGGTGTAGACCCGGCCATCAACCTTGAATTGAGCGGCAACGTCGAGTGGGTCGGCGGTTGGGGCATTAAGTTTGGCGCTTCGTATATCGACGAAGAAACCAATACCCGTGTCGGCAACGGTAAAGCGCAAGGCAAGACCGAAGACAGTAAAAAGCTCTACGATGAAATACGTGGCACGT
>NZ_LWFZ01001509.1:0-1003 GCF_001635225.1 Oleiphilus sp. HI0086 | reverse complement strand
CTGAATATCTAGTGGGGCATCAAGAAAACTAACATCAAACAAACCCGAGGCATGAACATCCAGACCTAACACGCCGCCCAAGAAATCTGTTCTCAAAGCCATTGGAAAGAAAGGAACATGTAAACCCAGACCAATCGTTAAACGCGCATCTTCACCAAACTTTGGTAATAAGTCATCAAACTTTTCTTTGATATCAAGTGCTTCACCCAACGTTAAGTCTTCATTATCAAGAGCGTCAGACAATTCATCGACTTCATCAATAAAGTTGTCAACCTGCCCCGCTTCAATATCTATACCAAATGAGCTGAAATAACCCATTCTAAAATTTTCTTCGTCATTTATAAGTGATTCGCCAGATGCTGGGTTGTTTCCTATAGCCAGTAAGGTATTTGGGTGTGTTGTTTTCCCTAAAACCTTCAACGCTCCCGGCTGATACCCCTGATACCCTGCCACTGCACTTGTTGCTCCGCCAAGAAGCACCGCCAATGCGACACCTCTAGCCAATTTAGTTCGTTGTAACGTTTTTTGCTTCATGCTCATTATCCTTCGCTATTCACACAACCTATCCGATTTAACCGCTTTCTACTCGTCTGTCATACCTGTTATTATTAGACGGAACAACCCGGCAAGTTAAACACCCCAATTTTCTCTTTTGCTTTTGTCGCTTTCGCACGCTAGCCCTAAAGATAGTTCAAACAAGGCTTCATTCAACTATTGATTTGTTTCGCCTTGATTAAGTCTCGTAACAAAACATTATCGAAACGTTTATTGATGTCTTGATGAAGTTTATCTGCGATGTCGCTAACTTCTGGTGAAAGCTTGATATGCTTATATTTCCACATACTTTCATGCCCTCTCAAAGCCTGTAATATTTGAGCTACACTAATCTGATCTGTGGAATGGCCTGGCACTAACATATCGGCCTTTTCACCCGCAACAATAAGTAGGCCGCCTGAAATCAACTTATCGATAATTTTTCGGCTCGCAACCGCTGGGATCGTAT
>NZ_LWFZ01001508.1:0-1086 GCF_001635225.1 Oleiphilus sp. HI0086 | reverse complement strand
TAGCGCTATCGCTAGGTCATAATCACTCGCGCAATCAGCGGTATGATTCGCTTGTGAACCATAAAGCCAGACAAGTTCAATTCGACTCGCTTCTTTAAGAGAGAGACTCTTAAGTGCATCAATAGTTTTATTACTAGGTGCCAAGTTCATTGTGTTGTTCCAGCAAGAGGGTTTATTGATTTTAACCAATATTTTAGGATGGGTCTATTCGTCGTGGTTGGAGAGATATTTTGGATAACATTATGAAAAACTGTTTGAGTTTTCTCATTTGCTTCTTAGTTTTTCTTAGCATGCCCTTGAAAGCCGAGTGGCATGAGTTTTCTGCAGAGGTGATGACGACCAACTTAAGCTTGGAGTTTTGGTTAGACGATAAGATTAAAGCAGAGAAGGCTAAGCGCGCAGTGCTGAATCGCTTTAATGATATCGAGGCAAAGATGTCGCGGTATATTTCTGAATCTGAGCTCTCCAAGGTAAATAGACTTGCCTCTGAGCAAACGCTAATGATATCGACTGAGCTGTTTAGCTTACTCGAAAAGTCTTTGTCTGTGTCGGCTTTATCTCAAGGTGCCTTTGATATCAGCTTTGCCTCGGTTGGTTTTTTATATGACTATCGACAACAGGCGCAGCCATCTGATTCTCAAATCAGTGCGAAGTTGCCAGTACTGGATTATCGCCATATTGTTTTAAATAGAAGTGCTCAAACAGTACGCTTTAGCTCTCCTGGAGTCGTCGCTCTTGACTTAGGCGGAATAGCTAAAGGTTATGCTGTTGATGAAGGCATTAAGATGTTGAAGACCTTTGGCGTTCAACATGCGCGTTTAAGTGCGGGCGGCGATATGTATCTTCTGGGCGGAAAGGGCTCAAAGCCTTGGCTTGTCGCGGTGCGTCACCCTAGAAACAAAGAAGAAAACTCCGTTGTTCTGCCTTTATCGGATGTCGCTTTATCGACTTCAGGTGACTACGAGCGATTCTTTATCGATGATAGTGGCGAAAGAGTTCACCATATTATTTCCCCTAAAACAGGCAGGTCTGCTCGGAACGGTCTGCTAAGCGTTTCCGTTCTCGGGCCTGATGTGACGACTACCG
>NZ_LWFZ01001507.1:0-1129 GCF_001635225.1 Oleiphilus sp. HI0086 | reverse complement strand
GTGTTGATTCGTATATTTGATATTATTTTTTCGTTATTTGGTTTGGTGTTGGGCTTTCCAGTCTTGGTTGTGATTATGCTGATAGGGCTGTTTGATACAGGGTCGCCAGTCTTTCGGCAAGAGAGAGTAGGGCGAAATAAAAAGCCTTTTATTTTGGTGAAATTCAGGACGATGAAAGTCGATACAGCTTCAGTTGCGACTCACTTGGCAAACAGTGCCTCAATTACGCCTTTTGGAAATTTCTTACGTAAGACTAAACTCGATGAATTACCACAGTTGTGGAATGTGTTGAAAGGTGATATGAGCTTAGTTGGCCCTCGTCCAGGCCTGTTTAATCAGGAAGAATTAACGGCTGCTCGTGAGGCTCAGGATGTTTTTTCTGTTAGACCTGGTATTACAGGCGAAGCGCAGGTCAATGAAATCGATATGTCTACACCTGTTAGGCTTGCCGAAGTCGATGCGAAAATGATTCGAGAGTTGAACATTTCAAATTATTTTAAGTTTATTCTTATGACTGTTACGGGTAAGGGGGCTGGAGATAGAATCCAGTCTTAATTCAATACTTCGAATAACTCTGTTAGGGATAGAAAGTTAGAATGAGTGAAATGTCTACTGGTACAAAGCGAACACTCCTAATAATTGGCGCAGGTGGTCACGGCCAAGCAGTAATGGATTTAGCTGAAATTACTGGTGAGTATAGTGATATCTTCTTCGCTGATGATAATGCGCCGTCTGACGAACCCGTTATGGGCAAAGAAGTCGTTGCTAAGGTAGAGGATGTCTTTAAAGGTGACATCAAGGTCGATGATGTGTTTGTTGCGATTGGAAACAACAGTGTAAGAAAGCAGATTGTTGAGCGTTTAAAAGTAGAAGGCTTTAATTTAACGTCTCTCATACACCCACAAGCAACGGTAAGTAGGTATGCTCAAGTTGAAGCGGGTGTAGCGATTATGGCCGGTGCTTATGTTGGTACGAGTGCAGTCGTTAGAACTGGCGTAGTGATAAACGCGAATGCCACGGCAGATCATGACTGTGTGCTGCATGAATTTTCTCACCTTGGTGTAGGTGTTCAGCTTGCTGGCGGTGTTGAAGTAGGTGCAATGGCTTGGTTACAAGCGGGAAGTTGCTG
>NZ_LWFZ01001506.1:0-876 GCF_001635225.1 Oleiphilus sp. HI0086 | reverse complement strand
GAATCATGGCTTTAATCGTTGGCCCAGCCAAGTGAAAAGCAGACTTAATATCCATTGAAAAAGCCAGCATTGGAATTGCCAAGGCTATGGCGACTTCAGTTACCTGAGTTTGGATCGAGAGCACATCGCTACCGGGCAAGTAGTTCTGGATATTGAAACCCGATAGCACAATACCCGAGGCAAAAGCCAACACCACGACACCCAGCTTGTCGAGAATGGCCCAGCGCTGAGCAGCGACAATCAACACAGCGGGAAAGCTGAGTAAAACGAGAATAAAGAAAATACCCATCACTACAACTATTGCTCCCAGCGAGGTGTTTTTGAGGTATCAAATACAGACCACCAAGCAACAATCTTTCCCTGATCATAGACAGCTATTTGCCCGAACTGGAGAAACAAGGCTTCACTTTGTCTGGGCCGGAAGAACATATAGTCGTTAGGCTTTAGCTCAGAAGACTCTGCAAGCGAATACATTTCCTGATTGCTTGAGCAACCGTACAACTTCACTCGTTCAGAGCCTTCTGGATAGCACGGATCAGCAAGCCAATTGCCACCATAAATAAAGCACGCCTTCTTCGGTAACAGCTTCGCACTCCGCAAAAAAGGAGATAAAGATGAAGCAATGGGCAAACTTGGTTTTTCAATTACCTTTAAAATGGGGGCAGCAATAAATGCGGCAGGCACATGATGCTCCAGAGTTGGAATATCAAAGTCGCTGGGCTTAACCAGAGCTGACGAAACTGCTAATTCATTCCTAAAATCGCCTTGCTGATACAAGGAATAAGTTGGGCTTCCCCCTGCGTTTAAACATAGCCCTTCATGAGAACCAAATACTTCGTCAACCACATTAACAAAACGCTGATAGCTACTTTTTGC
>NZ_LWFZ01001505.1:0-510 GCF_001635225.1 Oleiphilus sp. HI0086 | reverse complement strand
TGTATTTCTGGTTCTTATCACCATCTGTTCCTGTGAATTTTATGCAGCGATGAAATCTCGCTTACAAGCGTTTTCAGATAAAGTCCTGGTTCGTCAGAAACTTGATGCTGAGCGGCACTTTCGAGACCTAATGTATCAGCTAGATCAATCTGATGACTTTGAGTCGATGTTGCCAATTCTTCGGCAGTTTTTTGAGCAACAAAGCTATATCCATCACTATGCATGGTATTTGGATAGGGTTCTATTGGAGCGAACTTTATCCAGGAAAGAGTTGGAGCGCTTTGATGCGAATGACCTGAGCGCTGAGAGAAACTATCAACGCATACTATTTAGCGGCAGTGATGGACGCCGCCATGATCGTTTGCCCTCTTCTATAAACGTGCACCTGCAGGGTGAGGCTGAGGAAAGAACGCTTAACGCCCAAATGGTTGAAATTATGTCAACTGAGCAGCTCGATGCTGCCTATGATTGGGTCGAAATGGTGCCGGGACGTGAGATGCTGGGTTTGCC
>NZ_LWFZ01001504.1:0-1428 GCF_001635225.1 Oleiphilus sp. HI0086 | reverse complement strand
ATAGTGCGGGAAAAGCTTGGGCTGGCAAAGCTTATGAAGAACGCAAGACTAATACATGCAATGAAATTGTACATTTTAGGGAACTCCAATAGCTTCAGCATTCAATCAAGGCAAGTTTTAACCCCTTATCAGGCTCCAGTTCTTTTATTTCATCACTAAGCGCTAAAGGCGTGATAGATCTTACATCCTCTATCGTCTCTCGTATGTCGCGTTCAAATTCTGAAAAGGTTACTTGTTGATTGTTTAGGGCCGCTAAGATAACTCCGCCATCCTTTAAGTATTTGGTGCAGCGACGTAGTAGTTTCTGATAGTCAGGCCAGCCTCGAAAGGAGCCTTTATGAAAAGGCGGCGGGTCGAGAATGATTATGTCGAACTTTGACTGCTTGGCAATTTGGCTGTTTGACTTAAGAATGTTCTTTTTCCAAATCGATACTCTTTCATCCAGTAGATTATTTATCTGATGATTTAATTGTGCGGTTTTGGTGGCGCTACCGCACATATCAATATTAACTACTTTCTTTGCGCCACCTTTCAAAGCAAACAAAGAAAATACCGAGGTATAAGAAAAAAGGTTTAGAACACGTTTGTTTTCGGCGTGTTCAGCAAGCCAATGCCAGCCACTTCGCATGTCTGGAAACACGCCTGTGTTGCGGTTTTCGCCTAAACTAACCTTACACAAAAGATCCTTATCAAGTGCTGCATTAAACTCCAAAGGCAGTTCAGGCTTATTGCTAGTTCGTGTAAACAAAACCTCATTTTCCACATCGGGCCAAGGCCGGGATTGGAGCAATACGCTTTGAATAAACTCATGCTCTTCAAAGATCTCCTTAATGACGGAAAGCTCATTGTTGCTTAGCTCACCTTCATAGCATTGGACAAATAAAACGGGTGGATACCACTCAATATTGAGGTTCTCAAATGAGGGAAAAAACCGACCTCTGCCATGGAATACTCGGCAAACCTGTTCAGGCGATTGTCTAAGGTTTTCACCTAGTTCTTGCTTTAGGAGGTTCTGTACAGTAGTCATTGCAGAAATTTTGGTCCGGCTCAGTGATTGTTCAGGGGATTCTATAAAAGAAATGATGGTAGATCTATTTTTATGATTTTGGCCGCGAAAGAAGAGCAGTTAATTAAATCATAAAGAGAGAGTAAGAGAACCTATAAGGCGAATACCTTATAGGTTGTATGGAAAAAGAAGTCGTTAAGCAATACTGCGCCGCCTCATTAAACCTATGCCAAATAAACCAAACGCTAGTAGGGCAAACGTTGAGGGCTCAGATACGCTAATCACGCATTGATTGGGGTCGGTTTGTGGGTCACAGGAACCTATGCTGATTGAGAATACGTCATCGGGAAAAGCAAACTGCGTATTCTGGCCATCAGGACTTAGAAATATTGCTCTGTCCAAGTCGCTACCGGTCACATTGT
>NZ_LWFZ01001503.1:0-851 GCF_001635225.1 Oleiphilus sp. HI0086 | reverse complement strand
AAGAGCCTCTATTAGAAAGCATCATTCCTCAGTTGGAGAAAAGCTTTTCTCAGCAAACACAAGCGCCAGCAGTTCAAATGAACGTCGCGTATATTCTGTCAATGTATTATGAGCGAAGTAAGAAGACCGATAAATCATTCATGTACCTGAAAATGGGAAATGACATTGCTCGCAAAGGCGTAAATTATCAGCATTCCCAGACAGAAAATGACTTCAAAGCTATCTTAAACGCTTTTGACGAAGGTTTTTTAAATGAAGTAAAGGGGGCGCAACTTTCAGATGATTCACCAATATTCATATTGGGTATGCCGCGCTCAGGAACGACGCTAATCGAGCAGATTATATCTAGTCACTCGCAGGTCGAAGCGGAAGGAGAGATTCTTGACCTGAGAGAAAGCTTTAGAACGCACGGCGAGATATTGAATAGCGATATCTCAGCAGATGATAAGGCTAGCGCGTGTGTCGCAGTCATGACTGCTTATTTAGATAAGCTTAGAGCTAGACAGAAAGCTACGTATTTTACAGACAAGATGCCCTATAACTTCATGTTTGTTGGGCTTATCTTAACTGTAATGCCTAACGCTAAAGTTATTCATTGTACACGTGACCCGCTTGAAACCTGTTTTTCTATTTATAAACAAAATTTTTCTGGTTCCCCAGCATACACTAATGATTTAACAGAGCTGGGCCAGTATTATATCGCCTATAAAGACATGATGAAGCATTGGCAGAACCTATTTGGTGATCGTATTTATGAGGCTAATTATGAAGCGATGGTGGATAACTCAGAGCACCAGATTAACAACTTACTCGCCTTTTGCCATTTGGAGCCAGAGGGTGGCTGCTTCGAA
>NZ_LWFZ01001502.1:0-9955 GCF_001635225.1 Oleiphilus sp. HI0086 | reverse complement strand
TCATCGACTTATCATGATAGACCTTGCCCATGGCTGCACAGATTTTATCGCACAAGGGTTTGACTACTACGGCCTTATTAAACGGGGCTGCCACACCCCCAACGGCGCGTGTTAGCTGGTAGGAAAGTATTTTATCGATGCGCTCATTCTGCTCCTCAATATCCTGGAGCCATGAGGTATTGCGCATATCATCAGGTAGGGAGTTTCCCGCCTGATTCAAGGCGCTGCTAATAATGGCAGAAGGGTTTTTAATGCTATGTGCCAGGTCCGCTAAGGTATTCCGATAGCGTTCTCGCTGATGAGCTTCGTGGGAAATAAGACGATTAATACTATCCGTCATCTCCTGAAGCTCTAAGGGATAATTGCCTTTCAGCGAATCCGACTCACCTTTCTGAATCACACTCAAGTCATGACTTAAAGCAGCAATAGGGCGAAGCCCCCACTTCAGTATCATGAACTGAAGTGCAATGAGTGCCAGCGCTACCGCACTCAACCAAAACCAAAGCGAGGCTCTGTACTCCTCCATTGCTTGGCGATAAGCATCTTGCGTTTCCAAGACAACAAAACGGAAAGGTAAAACACGCTCACCATCTTCCCACTCAACTAAATAATGTAGGTGGAAAAAAGGCACGTCACTAATAGGTAAACGAAGGAATTTTGGGTCTCCCAGGCTTAGCTCACTTACATCATACTCAACCGTGTCCAAGCGTCCTTGAGCGGAGAGAGACTTCCACAAGAGAGCGTTATCTTGATGATTAAAAGCAAAAGCATAGTGATTAGAAAAAGCTTGGTTCAAACGATCATCAGTCACCAGTTCAGGCAACCAAAGCGATTGGGATTCCAGTTCGGCCGATGCAATCAAAGCATAAGCCTGTGTCGTCATTTTTTGATGCTGGGCTTCCAGCAAGCTAGCAGAATAAGCGCGCTCAAGCACCCAAGCCAAGGCACCACAAATAAGGGGTAGCAATAAGACTGAAGCCAACGCCAAGCGCCCTTGTATACTTGTCAGCAGCCAGTTTTTCATCAAGCAAGTCTTCATCAACACTTACTCTGAAGGGTGAAGGAAGCGATAACCCTGCCCTCGCACAGTTTTGATTAAGGAAAGCTTACAAGCCGTTTCAAGTTTCTTTCGAAGACGGCCAACCAAGACCTCTATCACGTTGCTATCCCGGTCGTAGTCTTGCTCATAAAGGTGCTCGGTCAACTCAGCCTTCGAGACTGGTCGCTCAGAATTTAGCAAAAGGTACTCTAGAATATTGAACTCAAAAGCAGTTAAGTCAATCGCGCTATCATTTACTGTGGCTTGCTTGGCCGATAGGTCTATTGTCAGAGTCTCAAACTTTAGCACTGAAGAGGCTTGGCCGCCAAAACGTCTGAGCAAGGCTTTAATACGTGCAAATAACTCTTCGACATGAAAAGGCTTCACCAGGTAGTCATCTGCACCAGCATCCAGGCCTTCAACTTTATCTTGCCAATTTCCGCGAGCAGTCAGTATCAATATAGGGAAGTCCCTCCCCGCTTTTCGCCAACGACGAATCACTTCAACGCCTTCAATTTTTGGCAAACCTAAGTCCACAACCGCCAGGTCGATCGGGAACTCCATTCCCTTATATAAACCTTCTTCACCATCAGCCGCGAGTTCAAGACAATAAGATTGTTGCTTTAAAGCATCTGCCAACTGTTCTCGCAGTTTGTTTTCATCTTCAATCACTAGAAGCTTCATCGTCTAGCTCTCTTTACTTGGCGCCACTGAGCAGCTCACCACTCAGGCTATCGACATGCAACACCCTAACTCGACCCGCTTTAGTTAAAAACTTAACCCGATAGACGCTACCACGGGGCGTTTCTTTGAGCTGAACTTTCAGGACCTTTCCTTCGAACCTTTCCTGAACAAGGGCAATTGCTTGATCTCGACCAATTCTCTCATTCTTTGTCTCTGCGACCAGGTTTGCGGATAAGCACACCAGCAACACGGCGGACAAAAAAAGTTTTACGAGTTTCATAGCAATCACCTTTGCGAACGTTGCCAACTAACGAGGCTTCTTTCGGTGTCACAGCTCCCTTCTAAAAAGGTTCCACCCTGACACGCACTTTTATTTTCTTACCCGGCTTCTGATCCATTCGGGTCTTATATCTTTCACCCTTGTAACGATACCATACATGGTAGCCGAGCACCTTCTCTTCATAGCTTATACGATGCCGGGTTTCGCAGCGCTGTTCATCACGGTAGTGTGACCTTGTTTTATACCGACGACGCTCATTCGAGGCGATATCGCTCCCCACTGAGGCCCCTAATATTGCACCCACAGCCGTACCAATCTTCTTGTTTTTGCTTCGGTGCCCTACAGCATTACCAATTGCGCCACCAATAATACCGCCAAGAATAGTACTAGTATGTGAACGCTCACTTTTAGGATAATCATCATATCGAACCTGTTCAGTCCAACATTCCTCTTCGGGAATTCTTTTTTCAATGGTTTTAATAATCGGCTCCACCTTCACTACGCGAGCAAAGTCGATTGAACGGTGACTCCTTCCACCCGCATAGCTAAGCGAGCTGAATAGCATCGCCACAATAATAAACGCCACCAATACCGTAGGCTGAGGTAGGTAGTTTCTTGAGTAGGTTAATTGTTTCATGTTCATATTCCTCTTTCTTTTTAGAAGGTGGAATAATCTTAAAACACTAAAGCTGAATGAAAGCTGAACAAAGAATATGAACACAAAAATGAAATTTCAGCGTACAAAACACCGAAATATAAAAAATACAATCAATAAAAAATCAATCACTTAAAAAAACAAATAGACACAGATCAAACAAAATCAACATTTGAGTTTACAGTTGTGCGTACAAATGAAAGAATTAGCTAACTCATCCAGCAACGTGTAGCCACCCCGGAGGCACCATGCACAGACTATCCAATCTCGATGCTTCATTTTTACACCTCGAATCTGCCAGATCACCCATGCACATCGGCTGCACGCTGACCTTTTCTCAGCCTAAGAACAAGACAATGACCTTCGAGCAGTTCAAGAGTCATATTCAATCGCATCTGTCGATATCGCCTGTTTTTAGAAAGAAGCTGGCGACACAAATCCTAGACCTTGATCGACCAGCCTGGTTAGACGATGAGAGCTTTGATATTGATCAACACTTGTTCCACACAAGTTTGAAAGGTGAGCTGCACGAACATGACAAAAAGCAGGTTATCAACCAGTTCTTTAGTCGCGCACTAAATCATCACAGGCCTTTGTGGGAAATAATGTATATGGAAAGTGAAAACAAGCCGGATGAGTTTTTTGTCCTGCTGAAGTTTCACCATGCCGCAGTCGATGGTATGTCTGCCGAGCATATTCTCGCTGGCTTACTAAGCCCTAAAAGCGCCCCGCAAGCCGAGCTTACCGATGATTGGAAACCCGAACACCAAGACTTGCCGAGCACCGTTTATGAAATTGGTAGCAAGCACATTCAAAACGCCTATCGCAGCCCACTTAAGGTTTACGGCCTAGCTAAACGTCTGAGTCACCCTATCTTTAGCTCCCAAGCACTTAGAATGCTCGATAAGGAACAGCGTCCTCCGCACTTTTTCACCGCACCTGAAACGCCGTTCAATCAAGCAATCAGTAAAAAGCATTTCTTTGCAAGCGCCCATCTACCGCTCTACAAAGTAAAGGAAATTAGAAAGGCCTACCCGGGCAGCACAACCAATGATGTTGTATTAGCAATCTGCTCAGGTGCTCTGCGAAAGAACCTGGAAACAAGCAATGAGCTTCCTGAAGAATCTTTAGTCGCTATGATTCCCGTATCAAAACGAGAAAAGGACGAACAAGGAAGCCCAAAAAGTTCAGGAGGGAACCTAATCTCTCCAATGCTCATATCGCTCGCGACAGACCTCGACAGCCCGAGCTCCCGACTTGGCATGATTCATCAAAATGCCCTTAGAGCCAAAGAGTTTAACTATAAAGTCGCGGTTGAACGAATCATGAAGCATCTTCCCTCGTGGTCTTCTTCCTTAACCATGAAAGCTTATACACGCCTTCGTCTAGCCAATATTCTAAAGCCCGTTTTCAACCTGATTATCACCAATGTACCGGGCCCCAAGGTTCCCTTGTTTCTGAATGGCGCCGAGCTAAAATCTCTTGAAGGCGTTGCACCGATCGTTGATAACATGGCGCTAACTGCTGTGGTCACCAGCTATGTCGATACACTAACAATCAGCCTGACTAGCTGTGAATCGATTGCTGATAAGGTCAGCTTTTTGGCAAGTAATTTCAACGAGGCACTGGACGAGCTATACCAAGAACTGGTACCTGAGAGACCAGAAGCGCCTTCTCCACAACAAGCCGCATAATTACTATCTTGCGAACAGTTATTCCACTCTGGGTTTAGAGCCTAAGGCTGTAAACCCTCTTCTAGTTAAAGAACCTCCCCCTTACTAGCAAGGCTCACAAGTGAGATTTCCCTTTTCAAGCCCCTTCCTATCGTTCAAACTATCTTCAACAAATACACGACCACATTGATAAGCTTGTTCTCAAAACGATGAGCTTATTTGATAATAATAAGAGGCGCACACCACATGGACTCACTGACTTTCGATTACGTCATCATTGGCGCTGGTTCTGCGGGCAGCGTATTAGCTCAGCGTTTATCCCAAGAAGGTGATAAAACCGTGCTTGTGCTGGAAGCCGGGCCGCGAGATAAAAGCCCGATGATCAAGGTTCCCGGGGCTTTTGCTTACTTCATGTATAGTAAGAAATATAACTGGCGCTACGAGTCTGAGCCGGTTGCCGATATACGTAACGGGCAGCCTCTATTTTGTCCTCGCGGAAAAACTCTCGGCGGCAGCAGTGCTGTCAATGCCATGGTTTATATTCGCGGTCACAAATCAGACTACGATACCTGGGAAGCACAAGGAAACCCTGGCTGGAGCTTTGATGACATGCTGCCCTACTTCAAAAAATCAGAAACCAACGAGCGCGGTGCCAGTGACTATCATGGTGGAGAAGGCCCTATCTATGTCTCTGACACGCAAAACACTTACCCGCTTAACGAGTGTTTTTTGGCTGCAAGTGAGCAAGCAGGATACCCTCTAACAGAAGATTTCAACGGACCACAATTTGAAGGCGCGGGCTATTATCAATTTACCATCAAAGATGGCGAGCGCTGCGGCGTTTCACGCGCCTATTTAAAGCCGGCCATGACAAGGCAAAACCTCTTTGTTGAATGCGAGGCCTTTGTCGATAAAATTCTCATCGAGAACAAAGTCGCAACAGGGGTCGAGTTTACTCAACAAGGTGAAAAGCATACCGTCCATGCACGTAAAGAAGTGCTGTTGTGCGGCGGCGCCTTCAACTCTCCTCAAACGCTTATGCTTTCAGGTATCGGCGATAAAGAGGAGCTTCAACAACATGGTATCGAAGTGATACAGGATTTGCCCGGCGTCGGAAAGAACCTGCAGGAACATGTTGATGCCTGTGTTTTGGTGAAAAGCAAAAAGAAGGATGGTTTCTCGACAAGCCCCGGCGGACTGCTAAAAATGCTACCCGACACTCTTAAATATCTGCGCGACAAGCAAGGCAATCTGGCGAACTCAATTACCCAGGCGGGCGCCTTTTTGAAGTCTAGCCCCGAGGTAAAGGTACCAGACATTCAGATGCACTTTGTTCCCTTACTCTTTGACGACTGCGGGCGCGATTTAAAACTCCTGTCTAGCCATGGCTACTCTCTTCACGTTTGCGTCCTTCGCCCTAAAAGCCGAGGCAAACTCAGCTTAAAATCAGCAGACCCAAGAGAGCCAATCAAAATCGACTTCAACTTTTTCTCCGACCCTGAGGATGCAAAAGTATTAGTCAACGGCATTCGGGTTGCTCGGAAAATATTAGCAAGCCCAGCCTTTGATGGGCATCGTGGCGAAGAGTTGCACCCAGGTAATAACATCCAATCAGATGAGGCACTTTTGAAGAAGTGTAAAGAACGGCTAGGCTTGGTATATCACCCTAGCGGCACCTGCAAAATGGGCAATGACCCTATGGCTGTCGTAGACAGTGAGCTGAAAGTTCATGGTATTAAAAAGTTGCGAGTAATCGACGGCTCAGCAATGCCGACTCTGGTTAGCGGTAATACGAACGCCCCCATTATCGCGATGGCAGAAAAGGCCGCCGAGATGATCTTGCAAGCTAAAACACAGTCTACTTTCCATATACAAGAGAAGGAACTTGAGACAACTAAATAAGTCTTTCTCAGTATTTTGAAATGTTCAGCTCACTGATAAGATATCCGCTTTACTGGCACACCGACTATATAAAGGATTTAACACAATCATGACCTGGACACCCCATGCAACCGTCGCCACGCTTGTCGAGCGAGATGGCAAGCTGTTACTCGTTGAAGAACGCTCTCATGGGAAAACCGTATTCAACCAACCTGCCGGTCATATAGAGCAAGGTGAAAGCATACAAGAAGCCGCTATTCGAGAAACGTTGGAAGAGACCGGCTGGCGCGTCAAGCTCACGGGATTTATTGGCTTATATACCTATACCGCCCCACAAAATGGCGTATGTTATTACCGCTTTTGCTTTGCCGCCGAAGCACTTGAAAAAGAGAGCGATAAGCTCGATAAAGATATTATTGCTGCTCATTGGTTGAGCATGGATGAGATACGAGCACTAGAAGATAAACTCCGCAGCCCGCTCGTACTAAAGTGTTTTGATGACTACTTCCAAAAAGACCACCTAGCACTCGATACCATATATGAGTACACGACCTAAGCAGTCGTCAAAACAAGAATTATATAAAAAACAGCGTTTTTCTCTTAAGCTTATCTCAAGATAGTTTTTTTGATCGGAATAGAAACAATGGGGCCGCGTCCTTGCGAAAACTGAATCTAGCGCTTGAAAAAACACTAAATAATAATGAGAAAACTTTTGCACAAGGCCAGCTTAACATTCAGGCCAAACAAGAGCTGTAAATGCGATGCGCAAAAGTAAAAGGCTTGCCTAACTAGTGACTGGCCCAGAACACCGTTGCTAATCCGTGCAAACAGTGCTCAGGCAAGCCAAGTACTACTATACGTAGAATATATTCTTAATCGAACCCGTCTGGGTCTTGACAATTCTCCGCCCAAATGGCGACCCAGGAATTTTTTTCTAATTCAATGCCAATTCTGTGAACTAGCGCTTATTAAACTGGAAATCTACTCAGGAATTCCGTTACTATCTTTACAACTTAAAGATCTCTCAAGCGCTTAAATCTAGATCGCTCAGCAGTTATAGGTCTCGTGGCATAGCAATGAACTACAACAATAAAATTGTCGACCTTGTCGCTCATATATATGAATCGGTCGCTTACGACGATGTATGGGAAGAGGTTATCAGCGATATCTGCGATGCAATTGAAGCGCTGGGCGGCTATCTAACGATTACTGATAGGAAGTCCCAGCAACTTAGTATCGTTGCTAATCGATTTAACGACAAAACTATCGAGTCATATAGCGAAGAATACGCCCCCCTTGATGAACGCAGACTAAGCGTCGAAGACATGTCTACCAGTTCAATCAAAAAAGGCTCAGAGCTATTAGATAGCCAAAGCTAACGCTCTTCTAAAGTCTATCAGGAGCTATTCCGTGAAAATGATTGCTTCCATAGTATCAGCACCTGCTTTTATCGAGATACCCAGTTCATTGCCAGCATCACCTTTTACCGCCCAGATACTCAGCAGGATTTTGATAACCAAACAAAGAAAATTCTCGGCATCTTTGTACCACACCTAACGCGCGCTTTTACCATATCCACCCAAACCAAACTTGCCCAGCTACAAAGCCAGGTGCAAGAGCAGCTAAAAAGTAGTACTGAAGCTGCTATTTTTTTGGTGATGGAGAATTATGTCTCCAAACCTATGAACGCCCGGGCAGAAGAGTTTGCAAAATCGAGTGAGGTGCTCACCTTAAAACATGACCGCCTCGCACTGAAGAACCCTGCCGCCAACAAGCGGCTACAGCACCTTGTCATGCAATGCATTCTTGCTTCGCAGGGAATAGATTTGTTTCCAGGAGGCTTCATTCGTTTAGATGCATACGTTGGTGGAGGCAATGAATGGCATATTGGTGTTACGCCCTACCGAAAGTCTGCGCATGAAAATAAGATATGGAAAGCGAAAGGTTCACTCGTGGTGATGCGTCCTGTCGAGAAAGACAGCTTTGAGAAGCTCAATCTAGTCCTGGCTGACTTTTATGGCCTGACCGCCTCCGAGACACAAGTTCTCAGCAAGGTGATATCTGGGCTATCAGGCTCAGAAATCGCCGAAGAGCTCAAGCTCACTAAAGAGTGCGTTCGCTCTCGCTTGAAAAAGATATACCAAAAAACAGGTGTATCGAATCAAGTTCAGTTAACACACAATATACTGGAAGGCCCCTACAAACTGGCCAACATGTTAGGATAAACAAACAGGCATGAAGCAAAATAAGGCATCTACACAGCAATCAGAAGTTCTTAGTACCAAGCTAGGCACACAATATCGTAAGCGAATCGTTATTAGCGTGTCACTGGTCGGCGTGATTGTATCCTTATGCTATTCAGCTATTTTATGGACTCAATACCAACAAGCGCTGAGCAGCTTTACAGATTTCCTATATGCGCTCTGCTATGCCGGAACATTCTACTGGGTCAGGCAGGAGAAGTTTGTCCTTTCCGCCTATTGGTTGATACTCATTGCCAGCCTGCAAGTTACCTTGGGGAGTATATTCTTTGTCGGCGCTGAAACGGGCTTCCAACTCTATTTCCTAAGCCTCCCGGTCGTGGTCTACTTTCTGCTCAATGACCAGGAAAAATGGAAAAAGCTTGCTGTCATGCTTTATGGTTGCTTGTGCTTTTGCGCGGCCCATACACTACGAGTCGAAACTTACATGGCCCCCATTCCGCCCTCCATCGCACAAGGAGTTTTTATCGGAAACGCGCTAATTGTTTTTCTTATTGTTGTTAGCGCCGTAAAGTTCTTTTCTGATGAGATGCTAAATGCCTATAACGAGCAGCAAAAGTTCGTGCTCACTGACAATTTAACCGGTATTGCAAATCTTCGCTTCGTTCAACAATACGCATCGCAACTACTCTCGCAAGCCGACCGCTATGGCCACCCTATTAGCTTGATCCATTTTGATATCAACCACTTTAGCCAGATTAATACCGAACAGGGACTAGATGCAGGCAACCGCAGCCTGGAGTTTATCGCCCAGCTAGTAAAAAATGATATTAGAGATGCTGACATCATTGCCCGTATAGGTGGCGATGAATTTGTCATCATCTTGCCAGAGAGCAACGCACAAGATGCCAAGCAAGTCGCTGAGCGACTGAGTCAACTCATTAAAAGCCGTAGCTATGAACTTAAGGAAAGCAATGTAAGCTTTTCTGCTAATTTTGGTATCAGCTATTGCGATAGTAGTAATATGAAAAGCATCGACGACTTGATTAGAGAAGCAAGCAGTTAGCACCGTTTTACAAGAGAGTACTGCGGAATAAATCGCTCTGCGATGTCAGGTGTTTTTGATTGAGCTTAAATTTCAGACAAAAAAAAGCGGCGAAAGGTGCCGAACTACCTAATCGCCGCGTTCACTAATAGGGCTTGTAGGGAGGCCCTAATCGGAAAAAGTTATCACAACACAAGTTTAGAAAGGAGCTAAGCAAAAAGGCCTGAAGTTTTTTGCTTAACGCCGTTCGTCTTGATGATTCAAATAATAGGGCTTAGCCGGGCTTAGTTTGATCACCCGAAGGGCTTAGCCCCCGGCGTACCGACCTCAAAACATGACACGCATCACAGTTTTTTCGTCTTTTTAATACTTTTAGGCTAAGTTTTTCTCTTGGAACAAGGTTTAAGCAAAGGCAACGAAGCCGGCTTAATCCCAATAACAATAGTCATCCTTGAATTTAGGCTTGATGGGTGCAATCCAAGCACCATGGTCTAAAC
>NZ_LWFZ01001501.1:0-1050 GCF_001635225.1 Oleiphilus sp. HI0086 | reverse complement strand
TTCAAACGCATTGAGATCTTCATTGTCTTTGGCGCCGTCACCAAAGCTAATATCAGGAGTAAGGGTTGCGTATAGCCACTCGGTAAAGGTGTTTGACTCACCACTTGGGTCTCGATAGCCAAGTCGGATTGTGGCACCTTAATGCCCGTCTCGGGATAAGTATTCGCCCAGAGCTTGAGTAAGGTATTCACCTCTTTACTCATTGAATCAAACAAGCCTGGCTGATCTGCGTAACGTAGAGCGAGTGACAATAGTGCACGTCGACACTCATTGCCTTCGACTCCACAAGCATCTAGCCATACGCGCTGGCTAGCTACATGAAAATTTCCAACATCAGTGAGTTCATCAAAACGCTCAGGCGTAGCCAGCGGTTGTTCAATGTCTACCCCCCAATAAGGCTCGTTACCTCTGGCCGCCTGTATACGTTTAGCAACACTTAACTGTCCATTGGTTTCTTGCCAAGGGCGCTGCGAGAAAATAGGCCCGCCCCCTTGGTGGCAGGTCAGGCAGATCGCTCGACGAGTATAGACAATTCTTGGCACACACCCTTCACAATAATTTTGCACCAGCTGAAACTCAAACCGCCCTGCGCCTTCATTGTAGCTAAGCACCTCTATTTCATTTGCCCCTTCGACTAGCGCAACAAAAAGCTGGCCTTGGGTATTCATACCCAAACCCGCTGGGGTGTTTTCTTCCTGAAAGTCTGGCGCAATCAGTATTCGAGGTAAATGATGATCAGCTTGGCCTTTTAGCAGTGAACGGCCATCAGGAATCAGCAATGACAGCGGCGCTTCACCTTCAGGGTGCTGGCTCTGCAAGAGCTTGATCATTTCAGTAAAAGGGTAAGGCAAGCCATCATTCTGCGCGATTATATGGTCGAACAAAGAACGGGTTCCCTCAGGAGGGAGGTCTGTATCAGGTATCAGCTGACTATGCAGAGACGACTCTTCTACACCATCAAGAGATTGAGTGAGTTCAGAAATAGACGGATTATCAGCGTGATTGATAGACCAATATGTAATGCCAATAGCGAGCATACACAACAGGACT
>NZ_LWFZ01001500.1:0-1406 GCF_001635225.1 Oleiphilus sp. HI0086 | reverse complement strand
GTTGTCATAGATTAACTGATGGCGTAATTGATAATGATGATCCTTCTGACAGGAAGTGCTATTCCGCGTGGATGGCGGGGCAGGCCTCTATCGACCAAGTTCGCAATGCCAGCTGGGATGATATAAGTGCAGGGAGTCAAAATGTCGTAACGTTTTCCGGTAAAGGCTGGGATAGAATCATCAGATATCGAATGGAGGCTTCTGAAGATACATCGTATTATCTCCCGCATACACCGGTAAGTGGTGATGTAGTAACCGCGCTTTCAGGAAGCTTACAAAGGTTATATTTTGCAGATGACGAAGGAGCTATTTATTATCAAAATCTTGAAAGTGACAGCCCCTTGGTTCCGTTTGTTCAGCTCGCTGCTGAAGATTCAGATGTTGTACATATAAGTGGATTGGGCGATAACTTGTTTGTTTTCACACGAAACTCCACCGCTTTAGAAGAGCGCTACAAATTGATTATGTTTGATGCTGCTGGCGCGCTGCTTGGTAGTATTGTGGACATCGAATATGATGTTTTGCCAGACAGTATTAAATTAGCCTGTCGCAATGACAGCTGCACTACTTTGGTTGATATTCTTGCAGTTGTTCGTGTAGATAATCATCCAAACAATGAAGTACTTTCAATGACCTTGGACTTATCGACGTTTGGTATTGCCTCTGATGAAATATCCACTATTTTTGAATCATCAGAGAAACCGCTTAGCGGGCCCATTCAGTTATCTGAAAATGGTGAATTGATCTACTTCGGATCTGGACATCAACTTACTCTGGCTTCACTAGAGGCGCCGGTGGCAGGCAGTTTGTTGCATAAATCATACGGTTTAGCTGAATACTCGACGTTTTATGATCTTCATGAAGAAAATCAGCACTTCATTGCTATCGTTGACGATCCTAGTTCTTTATTTAACTCTCAAGAAACGCGGGCAGTCTATATCGAGGACAATAAGCCTACAGATGATGGCGAACCAACAAAGTATCTGATACAGCAAGCCACAGAAGATGAGCTAATGATGAAAGTCTTGCCGCAACAAGTCGCAGGCCAGAGTGACTTTGCGTTATTAAGTGTGTATGACTCGCTCGTCGATATAATGCCTATCGGTGTGACGGATCAAGATTCAGACGGGATGCCGGGAATATTCGAGATGCTTTACGGCTTGGATGATAGTGACCCAAGCGATAAGTTCAAAGACTTGGATAAGGATAATTTAACAAATATCGAAGAGTATCTGTTAAATACTAAACCTGACAATTCGGACTCTAATGATAATGGGGTTTCAGATTTTCAGGAAGCGTATTTGAATTAAAGATGAAGGCTAAGGGTGATTATGTTCCGCTCTTAGCCTTATGGTAAGTAGCCGTTTTTGGCTTGCCTAGCTTAGTTGTTTGAAAGCGCGATATCT
>NZ_LWFZ01001499.1:0-903 GCF_001635225.1 Oleiphilus sp. HI0086 | reverse complement strand
GCTAACCCAAGCTCTGAAACAGGTATGACCTTAAGTTTCTCAGCTTTGGCAGACTCTCAGGCTCAGGAAATAACCGATAGGCTTAGCTCAGTGGGAGGTGTTGAAGAGGTTGTTTTGGTGCCTGAAGATAAGGTGGCTTATCTCAAAGTAATCAAAGGTAAACTAAATCAGCAGGAGCTGGATTCGGTTATGGAATGCTATCGTTAAGCATGAGACAATAATTAGATTAGAGCAAAAAATAATTCGGGGAAAGGTAATGGCAAGAGGTATAAACAAAGTAATTTTGATCGGTAATTTAGGGCAAGATCCTGATGCGCGCATGACGGCGCAAGGTTCAGCGGTCACAAACCTGAATATTGCTACGGATGAAAGTTATAAAGATAAAAACAGTGGACAGATGGTGCCAAAAACGGAGTGGCATCGTGTTGTTATGTTTAATCGTTTAGCTGAAATTGCAAAAGATTATCTGCGTAAAGGCTCTAAAGTCTATATCGAAGGTAAGTTGCAGACCAGAAAGTGGCAAGATCAAAGCGGACAAGACCGCTATACCACCGAGATTGTTGCGAACGAACTGCAGATGCTAGATAGTAAGCAGGGTGGATTTGATCAGCCGCAAGCAGCCACGCAAGGCGGGTATCAGACACAGCCTGCTCCTCAAGCAGCACCACAAGCACAGGCTGCACCGCAGGGCTATGCGCAGCCACAGCAGGCGGCGCCGGTTCAACAAGGCTATCAGCGCGCGCCACAACAGGGCGGCCAGGCTTATACTCAGGCAGCGCCTCAAGCCGCTCCGCAAAGCGCTCCAGCAATGGCGCCTCCTAGTGATGATTTTGATGATGATATTCCGTTCTAATTCACAGTATATTTAGTTTTGTAGATTTAAATTCTACAAAGAGCCCCTTG
>NZ_LWFZ01001498.1:0-952 GCF_001635225.1 Oleiphilus sp. HI0086 | reverse complement strand
ATTTATTACCTATCAATTTGGGGCACCAGGGAATTCTAAGCCGTAGTGTTCGCGATACGGCGATGTTTTATTCCGAAGCTGAAAAGTTTTATCTCAACCGAAAACTACCTGCGCTGGGTGAAATCACCGGCCCCGCTAAAAAGCGACTTAGAATCGGCTTTTATACAGATGGCCCTGGCCATCTTTATAGTGATTCAGACAATGCGGCAGCCGTGCATCAGGCGGCCAGAATATGCAGTGATTTAGGGCATGATGTGGAAGAAGTTTCGTTTCCATTTGACCCTGCTTTTGGGGACGACTTCTTGCTCTATTGGGGAATGATGGCGTCGATTTTTTCTACAACAGGTAGCGTTCTGTTTGGTACTAAGTTAAATAAGAAAAAGCTCGAACCGCTGACCCTTGGGTTAAGTAAGCACTTCCGAAAACATATACTTAAAGCGCCTTTAGCGATTAAACGCTTACTGGGTTTTACTAATGTTTATCAACAAGAAATGGCTAACTATGACCTTATGTTATCGCCAGTTTTAGGGCACCCACCGCCGAAAATAGGCTATCTTGCGCCTGACGTAGAATTTGAAAGTGCTATAGAGCGCCTAAAGCATTTTGTACCTTATTGTGCGATTCACAATGTCTCGGGCGCGCCTTCGATTGCTTTGCCTATTGGCGTTAGTCAAAAACAGGTGCCTGTTGGCGTCCAGTTCTTTGCACAGTTTGGAGAAGATAAACGCTTGCTTGAGTTGGCTTTTGAGATTGAGGAAGCAGTGCCTTTTGTGTTGAATAAATATTGAATTAACAACGAGTATGATGAAGAAAGGGATCGAGGTATGAAAAAGGTGTTTGGCATATTAGTCACTGTATTGTTGCTTGCAGGCTTGAGTGCTTGCGACAAAATTAACAATGCCAGTCGAACGATGGATACGATGTTAGGGGGGGGATTATGAGGTTCATATTC
>NZ_LWFZ01001497.1:0-370 GCF_001635225.1 Oleiphilus sp. HI0086 | reverse complement strand
GACAATCGCCACAATCATAGTGATTGCCAGTACCAAGGCCGCTGGACGAACCAAAAAGCCAACTATCAGCAATAAACCGGCGAAGAATTCGGCACTCCCTGCAAGCCCTGCCATCAAGATACCGGGCGATAATCCAATCGACTCCATCCAACCCGCCGTTCCATCCAATCCATAGCCACCAAACCAGCCAAATAGTTTCTGACTGCCGTGTGCGGCGAATGTGATGCCCGCGCCAATTCGGATAGGTAGCGTGTCTAGGCACGCAGTCGTTGTGCTGATTTTGTTGAATAGTGCTTTCATGGCGTGTTTCCTCTGTGTTTTGATTTGATGAAATAAGTGTATCGCGCTGAAGAACTTCCAATAAGTGCCA
>NZ_LWFZ01001496.1:0-912 GCF_001635225.1 Oleiphilus sp. HI0086 | reverse complement strand
CGAGCAGCATATTCGCCGTTCTAAAGCGACTTCCAATATATGTACCAACCAAGGCTTGGCGGTTACAGCAGCAACGATTTATATGTCTTTGATGGGCTACAAGGGCCTTTCTCAGGTAGCGATGGCTTGTCATCAAAATACTCAAAAATTGCGCGCTAAGCTTGAAGCAATTGACGGAGTGTCAGTGCTGAATGGCGAAGCCTTCTTCCATGAACTGGTTGTACAGGTCGATAACGATGCTGATGCAGTACTTGAAAGCATGGCTGAGCAGGGCGTGTTAGCGGGCTATGGTCTTGAGCAACACTTTGATGCTTTGAAGAACTGTATTCTAGTGTGTGTGACTGAAGTGAAAAATGATGCCGACCTGGACTTATTCGCTAACGCGTTAAGCCGGGCGCTAGCAGGAGGAGAAGCCTAATGTTGATTTTTGAAAACGGTAGTCAGGGCAGAACAGCTTCGGCGCAATTACCTCCTAAAGCCGATAGCCAGGCGACCACGATTCCTCAGGAATTGCTACGTCAAAAGCCGGCGCTTATGCCAGAGGTATCTGAATTACAAACTGTGAGACACTTTACTAACTTGTCTCGCAAGAATTTCTCGATAGATACTCAGTTCTATCCCTTGGGCTCTTGTACGATGAAGTACAACCCAAAAGGTGCGCAGCGTGCAGCGAGTTTGCCGGGTTTTATATCTCGTCACCCTTTAGCGCCTGAGTCGCATAGCCAAGGTTACTTGTCATGTGTCTATGAGCTTCAGGAAGTACTTAAAGAAGTGACGGGTATGGCGGGTGTATCACTAAGCCCTATGGCCGGTGCACAAGGTGAATTCGCCGGTGTTGCGATGATCAAAGCCTATCACGAAGCACGTGAAGATTTTGGAAGAACTGAAATTATCGTTCCAGAAGCAGCTCAT
>NZ_LWFZ01001495.1:0-956 GCF_001635225.1 Oleiphilus sp. HI0086 | reverse complement strand
AAGCTGCTATTGCTGGCATCAATGACGCATTTTCTGGCAAGGGGCCACAGATTCCTGGCGAAGAAATTAATGCGGCGTTTCAAGTGATTCAGACTCAGGTTGAAGCAGAGAAGCAAGAGCAAGCTAAGAAGTTTGCGGGTGAAGGTGAAGCTTTCTTGGCAGAGAATGCTAAGCGTGATGAAGTGACGGTTCTAGAGTCCGGTCTTCAGTACGAAGTAATCACTGCCGGTGAAGGTGATATACCAACAGCTGAAAGTGTTGTAAGCACTCACTATCGTGGTACCTTGATCGACGGTAAGCAGTTTGATAGCTCATATGACCGTGGCGAACCAGCTCAATTTCCTGTTGGTGGCGTGATTGCTGGTTGGACTGAAGCACTTCAGCAAATGAAAGTGGGTTCTAAGTGGAAGCTATACATTCCATATCACCTTGCTTATGGCGAAGCAGGTGCTGGCGCCGATATCGGCCCATACCAAGCTTTGGTATTCGATATCGAGTTGCTAGAAATTGTTGGCTAGATAAATAGCTTTCCCTCATGCGTCTCGCTACGCATGAGGTTCAATATCTTTATACTCTCCCCCCCTCAAAGCCTTACCCTTTGTTAATCCTGCTCCCTTTCTCTGGGGCTATGATATTCTTGCATTAACTGCTCTTGGCAGAAAATTATTTACTGATTTCAAATGGTCAGCGCTTTCCAAAGGAATTTTCCATGAACGCATTGGTAAACAGGGCTTTAGCCTTCCTATTACTTGTATTTGTTTCTCACGCCGCACCCCTGATGGCTAAAGGTTTGAGTATCGAGGAAGCGAAGCAGTTTCTTCATGACTCTGGCTTGAGTGAGTTGATTGCTTCTTTGCCTGATTCTATGGGGCAGCAGCTTGATATGAAACGTTTGTCAGTCAATAGTTCCGTCAGTTTTGAAAAGACCAGTGCGGCCGTGACTCATGCAGCGAAAA
>NZ_LWFZ01001494.1:0-773 GCF_001635225.1 Oleiphilus sp. HI0086 | reverse complement strand
GCGCGAGATATTGGCCTGGTTGGTCTCGACAACATCGCTCCCTTGAAAACGATATTTGCAGAGCGAGCAATGGGTCTGGCAGACCGAAAAGCACATTTTAATACTTAGGTTTAGAGAGAATTAATCTTATGAGTGATGCTTGTACTCAAGAATTTGATATTGCGATTGTTGGTGCGGGGATGGTGGGCGCTTCTCTCGCCGCCGCGCTACGTGATACCGGCTTTTCAATTGCTTTAATTGACGCGCAGTCGGCAGAATCTCTGCAGCACTCTCCGTCTAAGCCTAAGGATGTAAATGGCTTTGAGCCAAGAGTCAGTGCACTAACCTTTGCCTCACGCGATTTACTTAAGAGTGTTGGGGCCTGGCAGCATATTCACGAAGAGCGAATCCTTCCTTATCGAAACATGCATGTTTGGGATCAGCTAGGTACAGCCCAAATAGATTTCAGTGCGGCTGAGTTATATGAAGATGCTTTGGGTTATATCGTAGAGAATCAGAATATTGTCTCGGCTTTGCATCAGGTCTTAAAGCAACAAGAGAATGTTGAACGTTTCTTTGGTGGGCGTATTAGCAGCCTGAAGCAAAATGAGGTAGATGGAGCTCCTTATTCTTTGCTGCTGGATGATGGTCGTCAGATACATGCGAAGTTATTAGTTGCAGCTGATGGCGCGAATTCCAGAATCAGGACCTGGTTGTCGATGGCGACCCGTGAATGGGATTATCAACACCACGCAATCGTTGCCACCATCAAAACCGAGAAACCACATAACAAG
>NZ_LWFZ01001493.1:0-1597 GCF_001635225.1 Oleiphilus sp. HI0086 | reverse complement strand
CTGCATGTGCGATGATTCGTGGTCGTAGTACGTATTTAAAAAAGCCGTAGATAATGATGATAACCAACGTTAGCAACACATTTACTTTGTACATTGAAAACCAGGCCAAAAGCTCATCAAACATTTTTTACCTCAAGAATACTTTGCTTCAACTTCATACTTGTTGTCTGTCTACGAGCATAAGCTATTCATAGTTTACGCTCATTCTATCTTCACTCTGGATATACTCCGACTCGGGGTCCACAAGCGCTCGTCCTGCCATTGCGGTTCGACCCAGCAACATAGGATATCGCATATTAGAGCGGTCAGTTAAGGTGATAGGTATCGTCCAATGACTTTTCCCAATGCAGACACTCGCTTCAATCAAGCAACGCTTCTCTTTAGCCTCATTATTGGTCTTAACAAGCCTTTTGTCGATGAGTTTTGCTGACCGTCTACTCGCCCTTCGGTCAGGAAAGACATCCTTTGGTAAATCAAAACTGACCCAAGTTTCATTATCCCTCTCTTCATACTCAATATTTTCGACGTGCAAAGATGAGTTGTTAGCGCCGGTGTCAACTCTTACCTGAACGTTGAATAAATGTAGTCCAGGTAGGTCAGCGTACTCGACTGCACCTAGTAAGATCTTTCCATCCAGGTATTTCGCGAAGGAACTTCCCACAATTGTTTGCTCCTCACTTAGATTTCTATTCTTGGAAAAGTTATCATGGCTCATTTAACAATACCTCGGATTCACTGACCAAATTGTCATTCATTAGTTCTAGATTTTCAGCCACTTCGTTTGGCTTGGAAAAATAAGCAATATGAAATAATGCTTCACCCTCCTGTGCTAATGGGATGTTCTGTTTACCAATAATAATACCCTTAGCATGACTCGTGATGGTGTCTAATACTCGACCAAACGGGTCTTGAATATCTGCCAGCGCATCGCCTTTCTCCACGAGCTCACCAAGCGTTCTTTTATAACGGATAAAGCCACTGTCAGTTGACCTTACCCATCCTGACTGCCTAGCAATAAAAGGTTCATATTTAAGCTTGCTTCGTCGTTTGGTAAGCATATCTAATGAACGCATAACGTTAACGATGCCTCTTACACCCGCACGAATAGATAATTCATCAAATCGCAATGCTTCACCTGCTTCATATAAAAGTACTGGTACGCCCAGTTCTCCAGCAGATTCTCTCAACGATCCATCCCTTATATCGGCATTAAGTACAACAGGCACGCCAAAGGCTTTTGCAAGTTCATTTGTTCTTTCATCATCTAAATTTGCTCGTATCTGTGGCAGATTTGAGCGATGAATCGCACCTGTATGTAAATCAATCCCGTAGTCCGATTTTGAAACGATCTCTTTCAGAAACTGGTTTGCAATTCTTCCTGCTAACGACCCTTTAGTCGAGCCGGGGAAGCTTCTGTTTAAATCTCTTCTGTCAGGTAGATAGCGGCTTTGTGAAATGACGCCATAAACATTTACAATGGGGACTGCTATGAGCGTTCCCTTCATTCCTCTAAGTTGTTTACCTTGAATTAGGCGACTAATAATCTCAGTACCATTTAACTCATCACCATGAATCGCAGCGCTAACGAACAATACCG
>NZ_LWFZ01001492.1:0-700 GCF_001635225.1 Oleiphilus sp. HI0086 | reverse complement strand
AACGCTCTAAAGCAAAAGTTCACGAAGCAAATTTGAATTACGATTTTATTGAAATGCCGGGTGGGCACTGTTTTATGCAAGAACAGCCTGAGCGCACGGCGCAAGAGATCAAACAAAAACTACGATTTAGTTTGTAGGTTTATGATGCGTTTAAGAGATCTAAAAGGCTTGGGTCCAAAAAGCGAAGCGGACTTGCTTGCTGTTGGCGTCTGTTCTGTAGAAGAGTTAAATCGGATTGGTCCCATTGAAGCATTTCTCAAGCTTAAAGCCTCGAATGATAAAGTCAGCCTAAATTTTCTGTACGCTTTAGTTGGTGCTGTTAAAGGTGAACATTGGCTAGACGTGGCCCGGCGAGAGAAGTCTTATTTGCTTAGCGAGTTAGATGGTTGCCAAGAGCTGGAGAGGATGTTTTCTCAAGATACTACGACTTAAGCAAGTTAGAGCCTTATGGTTATTCATTAAAAAGCATTTGTTAAAGAAGAAAGAAGTGAACTTCTTGAGCTACGTTAAAGTCTGCATTTAAGACTCTGACAACTCTAATAGGGTGCGCCATGCGCACCTCTGAACTCCGTGGCTCAAACAAACATAAATAGGGGTGGCCAAACCAATTCCCCCAGGCCTGTAGGCAGAGCCTTCCACGGCTCGCATGAGGGCTAGCACGAGGTTGATCAAGCGAGAGGTGGATCCTATGCCTACGGAG
>NZ_LWFZ01001491.1:0-16681 GCF_001635225.1 Oleiphilus sp. HI0086 | reverse complement strand
GTGCCACGGTCCGGGATACGAATAGAAAGATTCCCTTGCATAATCCGCTGGCTGGTTTGGTTAATTAGCTCAACCCTTTTTGCTGTACTACGGCTCATCATAATGCCGCCAAGCATCGCCAGAGCGAAGGTAATTCCCATGCCAAAGTTTATCGCACGTTCGACGAGTTGCTTAACGGCCATAAATTCATTTACATCGCGGCCAACAAGCAGCCTTAGTCCACCAGGCACGATGAATACACGGGCACGAGCAGGCCGGGATTCTTCACCTGGCCACCCTAGATTCTCGCCAAGGGTGAAGTTTAGCCAGCCCTCCTGTACTTCTCCATCTTCAGGCCACTTACTTATATTACCGGCGAGCTTAATAAAGTCTCTGGCGGTAAATAAGTAAATAGCCTTGCCATTTGGGTCTCGCGCGACACGCTCCCGGATAACGCTGATTAAACCGTTGAGCCCTTGCCTTTGGTATTGCTCAGCAAGGCCTATAATTTCAGCCTCAATAGTTTCGTCGGTTTGGCTCGACATGTAGCCGGCAGTAGCCCAATAAATAAAACCCATCAGGATAAAGACAGATGTGGCGAACAGTACCATGTACATGATCGCCAATTGAAAGGTAGAGGTCCGAAGAAGACTAAGAATCTTCACTAAGAATGTATCCCGCGCCTCGAACTGTTTGTAGTAGTTGTTTCGGGAAGTCCTTATCGATCTTTGATCGTAAGCGGCTGATATGGACGTCGATCACATTGGTTTGTGGATCAAAATGATAATCCCAAACCTGCTCCAATAGCATAGTACGAGTCACCACTTGGCCTGCATGTTTCATCAGGTACTCTAGCAAGCGAAATTCGCGAGGTTGGAGGTCGATCTTTTCGCTACCGCGTTTGACAGAGCGGGCTAGCAAATCCATTTCAAGGTCGGCAACTTGCAGGTGAGTCACTTTCTCGGAGCCACTGGTTGCCCCGCGTCTGACTAATACTTCCAGGCGAGCAAGTAACTCAGTGTAGGAGAAAGGCTTGGTCAGATAATCGTCACCACCACCGCGTAAACCTTCAACACGATCATCTACGTCGCCTAGTGCACTAAGGATCAGTACAGGTGTTTGGTTACCGGTTGCGCGGATCGTTTTAATAATGGATAGACCATCCATTCCAGGCAACATGCGGTCGATAATCATAACATCATAGCTTTCACTGGCTGCCATTAATAAACCTTCTTTACCGTCGGCAGAATGATCTACAACGTTATCGTTTTCCTTGAGGCCATTGACTAAATAAGCCGCTACATCTTTATCATCTTCAATTACGAGTACGCGCATCTTAACCTCTGCTTGCTTGGGCTCTGAATTTCTTAATTCGCTCATAAGCGTCTTTTATTTCCCGAGTTTTTTCGGTGGCTATTTTCATCATTTCTTCTGGCAAGCCTTTCGAAACAAGTTTATCCGGGTGATGTTGACTAATCAGTCTACGATAGGCTTTCTTTAGTTCAGCATCACTGCAATTGCTCTGTACGCCTAGAGTTTCATAGGCAGCACTGATCATTTGTTCTTCGCTAACATGGCCTGACGTATCGTGCTCAAAGCCGGTAAACCGGTGCTGAGCTGTCATCATTGCCAGTAGTTGTTCAAAATTTCGTTTCTGGAAACCAAGGTGTTCGGCTACTTCAAGAAGCAGCTGGTGTTCATTTGGGTGTAATTCTCCGTCGGCAAGCGCGGTGGTTAGCTGTATCTCCATAAACATTCTAAGGAGATTGGTACGACGGCCGCAGACTCTCTTTAAGTCATCCATGGCAGCGATATAATCAAAATCTTCTTGCTTGCCTTGATTGAATAAATTGATTGCTGCTTTACGTTGCTCGTCCGTCAACTGCATCTTGCTCATGGTGTCTTGAGCAACTTGAATTTCGACTTGAGATACATGGCCGTCTGATTTTGCCAAACGCCCCATTATCGAAAATGTGGCAGCAAAAAAAGCCGCTTGTATTTCTTCCTGATTGCCACCAGAAAAGTTTTCGATATTGGCCATACCTTTATCGAAGCTATGACCAATAGCCGCGCCTAACAAAGCGCCTAAGGGGCCACCGCCAAATGCGAAGCCCAAGGCTCCACCGATTAATTTTCCCCACCAGTTCATTGTCTAAATCTATACCTTGCGTTAAAGCGCTATCTGCCTTTTGCAGTGAATATAAATATATAAACTTAGTGGATTTATATAACCAGTTAAATGTTCGTAACCCGCTTACTTATTGCTTTGGGAAAGCCATGAGAGTGAGGCGTCAGTGGTAGATGATGGTATATATTCGGCGCTGATATAGCCTGAGTAATTAAGCCTATCAAGTGCTTTGAAGATCTGCGAGAAGTTAAGCTCGCCGGTACCTGGCTCGTGTCGGCCGGGGTTATCGGCAAACTGGATATGGCCGATCTGGGCTTGGGCAGATCCTATCTTACGGATAATATCGCCATGCATGATTTGCATATGATAGATATCAAACTGGATCTTTACATTTTCTTCATTGACGTCCTCGAGTAGCTGCAGAGCTTTGTCTAATGTATCAATTATGAACCCAGGCATATCAACTTTACTGTTAATTGCTTCAACCATCAGTGTTATATTTTTTCTGGCAAGCGCTTGGGCAGCATATTTGACGTTAGCAACAAGTTTTTGCCAGTGTTGCTCGTCACTACAGTCAGGCTGTTTTAAACCTGATAAGCAATTAATCTGCTTAACCCCAAGTGTTTGCGCATATTCCAGCGCTGTTTCGAGCCCTTGTTTGAATTCATCCTCACGTCCGGGTAAGCCGGCGATACCTCTCTCTCCTGCATCCCAATTACCAGGCGGGAGATTGAATAGCACTTGTTCTAGCCCATTAGCATCGAGTGCCTCGGCAAGTTCTTTAGCGGGCCATTGATAGGGAAATAAGTACTCAACGTACTTAAAACCGGCTTTTGAGGCAGCCTCAAAGCGACTCATAAAAGGAAGTTCGGTAAATAGCATAGTGAGATTGGCGGCGAACTTGGGCATGCTTATATCCTTGCGATGAGTTTGCTAAAACACTTAACTAGTAGATTTCAGTTGAGTCTGGTTCATATGTTCTAGCTCAAGCAGTAGGCCGCTATGGTCGACATTTTCATTGCCATTAGCAACCAGAGATAGATAAGACTCATAAGTACGCTGAGATAGGGGCAGTGTCAGACCTTCGTTTCGCGCTTCATCAAGTATAGTTTTCAGGTCTTTAAGCTGGACACGAGAGGTCGCGCCTGGCTCAAAGTTTCGCTCTAGCATTCTTTGTCCATGTAATTCGAGAATACGGCTGGCAGCAAAGCCTCCACTTAGGGCTTCTCGTACGGCTTCAGGGTCCGCACCACCTTCGGAGGCTAATAACAGTGCTTCTGATACGGCGCCAATTGTGATGCCGACAATCGCTTGATTGGCCAGTTTGCATAGCTGGCCACTTCCGGTATCACCAATGTAAGTAGACTTCCCAAATGCCTGGAAGAGCTCTTGTGCTCGTTCGAATTGCTGCTTATCACCACCCGCCATAACAGATAAGGTGGCCGCCTGAGCACCTGCTGTACCGCCGGAAACTGGCGCATCCAGATAGTGACACTGATGCTGCTTTGCTAACTGGGCGTGCTTGCGAGCGGTAGAAGGCGGAATTGAGCTCATGTCGATAAATAAGCTATTCGGCTTCGCGCTTTGATAAGCTTGTGACTGATAGATAACCTGATCGACAATATCGCCATTTTCCAACATGCTGATAATAATTTCTGCTTGGCTAATCGCCTCGGCGGCGCTTGCACAAAGTTCGGCTTTATCGGCGAAATCTGCCATCTTCTCGGCAGTTCTATTCCATAGCAATAATTCGAAACCGGCATCCAGTAACTTTTGTGTCATTGGGTAGCCCATCAGGCCGATCCCAAGAAATGCGATCTTCATCTTTTCTCCTAAAACGAAAAAACCGCCCAAGTAGGCGGTTTATATATCGAGCCAAACCTTAATCTTCGATTAGGGCTTTAACCTTCTTCATTGCATTTTTTTCTAGTTGTCGAATACGTTCTGCAGAAACGCCGTACTCATCAGCGAGTTCATGCAAAGTCTTTTTATCTTCGGTCAACCAGCGCTTGGATAGAATATCGAAACTGCGTTCATCCAGAGTTTTTAAGGCTTCGTGTAAACGGGAATTTGCGTATTCAGTGCTGTCCAGCTTTTCCAGTCGACGAGCCGGGTTATGGCTATGATCTTCAATGAAATTAGCGGGAGCCTGATATGCGCTATCTTCGTCATCATCGGCGCCCATGTCGAAAGATGCATCGTGAGCACTTAAGCGACCTTCCATTTCTCGTACGACTTTTGGTTCTACACCGAGGTTCTCAGCTACGTCCTGAACTTCTTTATGAGTGAACCAAGCTAAACGTTTTTTGTTGCTGCGCAAATTGAAGAACATTTTACGCTGAGCTTTAGTCGTCGCAATTTTAACGATGCGCCAGTTTCGTAGAATGAACTCGTGAATTTCTGCCTTGATCCAATGTACAGCAAAAGAAACCAGGCGAACGCCATACTCAGGGTTAAAACGCTTAACAGCTTTCATCAAGCCTACGTTACCTTCCTGAATAAGGTCTGCCTGAGCCAAACCGTAGCCGGCATAGCTTTTAGCAATATGAATAACAAAGCGAAGATGAGACATAACCATATGGCGTGCAGCTTCAAGATCGTGTTCATCATGTAAACGATCAGCAAGCTTGCGTTCTTCTTCAACGCTCAGAATAGGGATACCATTCACGGCCTGAATGTATGACTCCAGGTTTGCGCCCGGGGTAAGCATATCTACGGGCTGTAAGCTTGTACCCATAATAAAACCTCCAACATTTATTCCGTAAGAATTTTAGTGTTCAATATTTTGCTCTGCTCAAATTTAGACAGCAGAACAAAGAAAAAGTTCCATACAGAAAAATTGTACATATATTAAGCAATCATAAAGTATTCTAAAGGGAGAAAAAAGAGTACTACTTTGAAAATTACTGTTGCAGAGACAAGATTAATAAAACTTAAGACTCAGCAATATAGGATTTCTACTTGATTAACTTGGTTCAATATCATCCAAATGTTTGCGTACTGCAAGCCAAGAGCTAAACCAGCCCAGCCCTGTCCCTATTAAGAATAACAATAGTGTAGATTCAAAACTCAGTGATGACAAACTAAAAGTGCTTTGATATGAGCTGGCCAATGCCTCAACCGGGCCATTAAGAATAGCGGTAATGATAATAAGCAGTATCCAGGCAACTAGACTGGCGCCAAAACCAAATAATACACCCATATATAGAAAGGGCCTACGAACGAAACCATCTGTTCCGCCAACGAGTTTAATTACAATAATTTCTTCTTTTTTGTTCTCGATTGCTAGGCGAATGGTATTCCCTAGCACCAGAATAACAACCAGTGCGAGCATTATTCCGATAACGCTTACTGCTTGCTGAAGCATATTAATGATCGACTGAAGCCGCTTTACCCAAACCACATCGAGTATCGCACTTTCGATTTCAGGAAGAGTAATTAGAGCATCTTTGAGCTGCTCAATATGCTCAATCGTATTTAGAGCATCTGATGGGCGAACAATAATGACATGCGGCAAGGGGTTGCTGTCTAAGTAGTCGATTGCATCGGCAAACTCGAAGCGTTCTTTAAAATTGCTCAGCGCGCTATCGTTATCGATAAACTGGCTGCTGGTGATACTCTTTCTTTTTGCAATATCGTCAGCAAGCCTTTGTCCATCAATAAGCGGCACGCCCTTTTTAAGTAGGAGCGTTATTTGTGCGCTGCCATCCCAATCTTCACCTAGTGATTCAATATTGCTTAAAAGGCTAGTCAACAAAGCTGGCAGAACCAGAGCTATGCCGAGCACTGCACAGGTAAAGAGACTGGCAATGGGTGTTTTTAGCAATGACAGCAGAGTCGCCTTAGCCACCTTTTTATGGTGTTCTATATAGTGGTTTGCAGCACTTGGCGGAGGAGCCGGTCGAGCGCCTGAAGATTTGGGTAGCTCAGCCATTAGTCATCTGCTCCAGCAAATTGAGAACGTGAGTCGATCAGACTTCCTTGCTGAAGCGAGATTACGCGATAGTGCATATGATGAATCAATGCCAAGTCGTGGCTCGCTATCAGTACCGTGACGCCGACTTGATTGAACTCGCTAAACAAGTTCATGATTTCGGCTGAAAGCTCGGGGTCGAGGTTTCCGGTTGGTTCATCGGCTAACAAAACGGGAGGTTTATTGACAACGGCTCTGGCAATACCGATACGCTGTTGTTCACCGCCTGAGAGCTGAATGGGTGTCATTTTCTCTTTTGAAAGCAAACCGACTTTATCTAATGCGGCACGTACTCGACGCCCGATATCGCGCGGGTTCATTCCCGAAATTTCTAAGGGAAGCGCAACGTTGTCGTAAACACTGCGATCAAATAACAAGCGATGATTTTGAAAAACAACGCCGACATGACGCCGGTAATAAGGAATTTGCCGCTTTGGGATGCGCATAAGGTCTTGCTCACCCACAGTGACCTTTCCTTCACTGGCTCTTTCCATCAACATAATCAGCTTAAGCAGTGTACTTTTACCTGCGCCGGAATGGCCTGTTAAAAAGGCCATTTCACCACGCGCCATTGAAAAGCTTACGTCATTAAGTGCTTCATGGCCGTCGCTATAACGCTTGGTGACATTCTCAAAATGTATCATTATTTAGTAGGCCTATTGACTTGAGCTGAGATCTTATCGACAGAGATTTATGCTTGTTCGTCGAATAAAGCAGCAACAAACTCATCCGCCTCAAAGGGGCGTAAATCATCTATTTGCTCACCAACACCAATAAAGCGAATCGGTAGACCTAACTGTTTAGCGATAGCGAAAATGATCCCGCCTTTTGCCGTACCGTCCAGCTTGGTTAAGCTGATACCACTTACACCAACTGCTTGTTGGAATACTTGGGCTTGGCTAAGTGCGTTTTGGCCTGTACCGGCATCGAGAACCAACATCACTTCGTGGGGGGCGGTATCGTCAACTTTCTGCATAACTCGGACAACTTTTTCAAGCTCGCTCATTAGGTTGTCTTTGTTTTGAAGGCGGCCAGCGGTATCGGCGATTAGAATATCAACCCCTTTAGACTTAGCCGATTCAACTGCATCGAATATGACTGATGCACTGTCGGCGCCGGTGTGTTGGGCAACAACAGGCACATTGTTGCGCTCACCCCAAACCTGTAGCTGTTCAACTGCTGCAGCTCTGAAGGTATCGCCTGCTGCTAACATGACAGAATGTCCCTGGCTCTGGAAACGCTTGGCCATTTTGCCAATAGTGGTTGTTTTACCCACGCCGTTGACACCCACAACAAGAATGACAAAAGGAGAGTCACCAGTCTTTATTTCTAAAGGTGAATGGCTAGCTTTAAGCAGACCGCTTAGTTCGTCCTTGAGTACAGCGTGCAGGCTATCGGCGTCCTTCAGTTCTTTTCGGTCGGCACTTTCGGTAATTTTATTGATAATTTCAGAAGTCGCTTCAATACCAACGTCAGCAGTTAGAAGTAGTGTTTCTATATCTTCAAGCAGCTCGTCGTCGATCTGCTTTTTGCCCATGATGAGTTCGCTTAAACCACCCGATAGGCGGCCTCGTGTGCGGCTCAAGCCAGACTTAATTCTGCCAAAAAAGCTTTTTGGCTCTGGCTCTGGCTCTGGCTCTGGCTCTGGCTCTGGCTCTGGCTCTGGCTCTGGCTCTGGCTCAGGTGCTGGTTCCGGTTCTGGTTTTGGCGCTGGTGTTGGTTCAGGCTCAGGTGCTGCTTCCGGTTCGGCTGAAGTCAGCGCAGACTCATTCAGCGGGCGAACCGTTTTAGTTTCGGGGTGTGCTTGGCGCTCAACCTTCTTTGGTTTGGTTTGGTTATGTCTGGCGCGAATCAGATCGATTGCTATTAGGAGTGCAATGACGCCAAGGGTGACCAAAGAGTATAAAATTTCTGTTTGCATAATATGAACAACTTAAGGTATTTGATTCATGCCGTTATAATTTCTCTTTGAAAAAGATCGCAACGGCGAGGCTAAAATTCACTTACAATGCACGGATCCGTCTAAACAAGCGAGCTTTTTCGAGTGCTTTGGATAATATGCATGACATAACAGGAAATTCTAATGCCAGCCAGGATTAAAAAAAACCATCGAGGACAAAAATCTCGGCCATATGGTAAAAATAATCGTATAGATAGCTCGCAAACGGGCTCTTTTCGCATTATTGGCGGTGAATGGCGTAGTCGTCGATTAAACTTTCCGGCGCTTGAAGGTCTTCGCCCAACGACAGACCGAGTGAAAGAGACGGTGTTTAATTGGTTAATGCCTTATCTACCCGGCGCCCGAGTATTGGATTTATTTGCTGGCAGTGGTTCTTTAGGCCTCGAGGCGCTTTCACGCGGCGCTGGTGAGCTATGCTCTATTGAGAAAAGTAGTCAGGCAGCCTCGAGCCTTAAGGAAAACTACGCGCTATTAGGGGGGGCTGCTGAGCGAGCTGTGGTGGAGTGCCTCGACGCATTGACTTGGCTTCAAGCGAGTCCAAAACAACAAGGTGCCTTTGATATACTCTTTCTCGATCCACCCTTTCGCAAAGGCTTACTTACAGAGACTTTAGCACTTATCGAGGAGTCAGAGATACTCGCTAAAGGGGCGGTGATTTATCTGGAGCAGGAAAAAGAAGGCGTTTTACCTGCAATTCCGAAAGATTGGCAACTGATGAAAGAAAAGGTCGCCGGGCAAGTCAGTTATCAATTGTATCAACGACAAGCTAGCGACCAGATCTGATCTAGGCTTTTGCAGCACTTAGAGAGTAATGTCTTAAACTTTTGGCAAATTCTTCGAGGCTTTCGATGCCGCTTTTTTCAGCTTGTTTACACCATTCAGAAAGCTCGTTTAACTTTTCTTGAAAGCGGCTACCGGGGTGTTTTTTCCAAATATCTTGAAGAGCCTGGCTCATCTCATAAATGGTCTTGATCATCACGTCGTGGTCAAGCATTTCATTGATTCGGCTTTTCTCAGTACTTTTAACCAAATTTTCTTCTCTAACGAGAAGCTTCTTGGCCTTTTTAAACATAATTTTTTCTTGTTCCTGCATCTTGGCTTTTTGTGCTTGGATAACCGGAATCATGACATTCTTATGGTATTGGGATAAAACATAAAAGCGATTGTGGATAATTGCCATCACCGTATCCTTATCAAGCTCCAGCTTGTGACTGTCTTTTATTGGCTTAGGTGGGATATTGCGTGCTTTTGCTAAACCAAGGGCGCTTAATATTCTGATATAAAACCAGCCGATGTCGAATTCCCAGGGTTTAACAGATAGCTTGGCGGAGTTGGGATAAGTGTGGTGATTATTGTGAAGTTCTTCGCCACCAATAAAAAAGCCCCAGGGGCTGATGTTACGGGAGGCATCTTTACACTCAAAGTTCCGGTAGCCGATTGCATGGCCGACACCATTGATAACACCCGCAGCAAATACCGGGATCCACATCATTTGAATCGCCCAAATGGTAATACCTGCCAGGCCGAAGAAGAAAATATCGATAGCGCCCATCAGTACTACACCTTTCATCTTATGAGGGGTATAGATCTTGTTTTCTAACCAATCATCAGGTGTTCGCTGACCGTAGCGCTTTAAGGTTTCGGCATTGGCAGCCTCTTCTTTATAGAGCTCAGCACCCGTTAGTAGAACTGTTTTTAGGCCTTTCGCAACAGGGCTATGTGGGTCTTCATCTGTCTCACATTTTGCGTGGTGTTTCCGGTGAATAGCGGTCCACTCTTTGGTATTTTGAGCACTACTCAGCCATATCCAGAAACGGAAGAAGTGTTTAAGTGCAGGATGCAGGTCGAGAGCGTTGTGAGCTGAGTGTCTGTGTAGATAAAGTGTGACGCTGGCGATGGTGATTTGAGTCAGAATTATCGTTGCAATGACTTTCTGCCCAACACTTAAATCGAGAATACCGTTTATCCACCAGTCAAACATTTACTTCACCTCACTCCTATAAATTCTAGCTGACACGCGTTAGTTTTATATGCTATCACAAACAATGATATTTTAGAGTATGACAGCTCGTTTATTGCACAATAACTTCGTGCTTTTTTAACACGAGATGCTGAAACTGATCTATCTTTGCGCACCATCCTTCTTTTAGCCAGGTTGTCGAAACCTTTTCCAATATGATTGCAGGCCCTATTATGGTTTCACCTTCTTTGATCGCTTCTCGCTGAAGAATTGTCACTTCTTTTTCTATCGAAGGAAGTTGAATGACTTGTGTGGTGGCATCATTTTGCACTTCAGTACATATAACATCATTACTTTGCTGAGTTTCAATTGTCAGACTAAGGCAAACATTCACGAGCTCAACCGCGGTATTAGTGAGTTGGTGCCCATAGTGTTGTTGATGGCTGTGATGAAATAAGTCTGCAATATTGCGGGTTTGATCTGCAGAAAAGGGGATATTCAGAGTGAAGCTCTGGCCTTGGTAACGAAGATCCAAAGAGCGTTCTGATCGGATAGTTTGCCTGCCTACTTGTTCTAATTTTAGTTCTTTCGTTCCTTGTGACTCGAGACCTTCAAACAGCTGTTCCAGTTGGTGATGGGAAATATCATCTAACTGAATAATATGTGTCTTGGTAAATTGCCGTTGTTTTTGAGCTTTGAGCATGCCGTAGGCCGAGAGGACACCACTATTCTGGGGAATTATGGCACTTTTCATATTGAGTTTTTCAGCTAAGGAACAGACATGCAGACCCCCAGCGCCGCCAAAGCAACATAAGGTAAAGTCATTAGGGTTGTGCCCTTTCTGAATAGAAATGGCATGAAGGGCTTTTACCATTTGTTGTTCCGCAAGTTCTATGATTCCTTCTGCCAATTGAAGCCTGCTCATTTGTAGTTTGCTGGCTAGCGTGTCTAGCGCGCTCTCTGCTGAGGCTATATCAAGAGACATACCGCCACCTAAGAAAGCATCTGCACGTATGCGCCCTAGAACTAGATTGGCATCGGTCACAGTTACTTGAGTTCCGCCTTTGTTGTAACAAACTGGGCCAGGTGCGGAACCCGCAGATTGAGGGCCGACGTGTAGCATATTTCCTTCGTCTATCCAGGCAATAGAGCCGCCGCCAGCACCGATGGTTTCCATTTTTAACATTGGTATCGCGACCGGCCAATCATTAATGCTACCTTCATCGCTTAGTTCAAAGTTGCCATCCATTAAGGCGACGTCGGTTGATGTGCCGCCCATATCAAAACTCATGATCTTGGGTAAGTGACACTGTTCACCGATATGACGAACGGCGGCTAATCCGCCAGCCGGGCCGGATAAAAGCAGATTTACAGATCGTAAAGCGGCTTGTTCAGCAGCAATGGTTCCCCCTGAAGATTGCATGATTGAGACAGGGCAGCCGTTTAGTTGCTCGATCAAGTGATCAATATAGTTTTTTACTTTTGGGCCAAGGGATGCATTTAACCAGGTTGCTATACCACGTTCGTACTCTTTATATTTTGGTAAAACAAAAGATGAGCGCGAGACGAAATAGTCACCTTCCAGGGCTTTTTGAATGCGTAGCTCTTCATCATCATTGATAAAGGAAAATAAGAGATTTATCGCAATAGCTTCTGGTTTTAAGTCATTAACTTTTTGCTTAAGGGCTTCAATATCGTCATCAGATAAAGGTCTTATTAACTTTCCCTCGGAATCACGTCGGGTTTCTATTTCTAAGCAAAGCTCGCTTGGAACAGGAGGAATGGGTGGTTTGGCATTGAGGTTATAGAGTTCTTTGCGAGCTTGGCGGCCGATGCTCAGGATATCGCCAAAACCATTATTGGTGATATAGACGGTACGAGCACCTTTTCGTTCAAGCGCTGCATTGGTAGCTACCGTACTTCCATGAATAATACAAAGCTGTTTATTATCGACAGCTGAGTTTAAACCTAGTTCTTCTATTCCCTGCAAGATTGCTTGAGCAGGGTTTGAAGGGGTTGATAGTACTTTATGAATACGCACTTCTTGTTCAGTGAGCAAGACAAAGTCGGTAAAAGTGCCTCCGGCATCAACACCTAAGTACAGGATTTCATCCTCATCGCTTAAAGAAGATTTGGGATTGTGAAGCTTAGGGGAATTGGACACTTGCCTTTCCTTTGTATCAAAATGCGTGATTTGTTCTATCTATGAGGAGCCAAGTTTGCCTGAATTGCCAGAAGTAGAAACCTCTCGCCGGGGCATTGAGCCTTATATCAAGGGGCATAAAATCTTATCTATCAAGATCTATCAGCAAGCTTTGCGTTGGCCTGTTTCTAATGAACTCTATGAAATGACAAACCAGCCGGTTAGTGATGTTCTCAGGCGAGGTAAGTATATAATCATCTGTGTCCCTGACGGAAGTATACTGCTGCATTTAGGTATGTCTGGGAGTTTGCGTATAGTCGACGAGAGGACGCCACGGATAAAACATGATCATGTTGAATTCCACCTTTCCTGTGGAAAAATACTGCGCTTTAACGATCCGCGAAGGTTTGGCAGCATACTATGGTCTTCCAATTGGCAAGCGCATCCTTTAATTGCTTCTTTGGGGCTTGAACCTCTAAATGAGGAGTTCGACGGAGCGTATCTTCATCAAGCTGCCAAAAAGAGAAAACAAGCGGTTAAACAGTTCCTGATGAATAGTAAGCTCGTTGTTGGTGTTGGCAATATTTATGCAAACGAAGCTTTGTTCAAAGCGGGCATCTCTCCTATTCGCTCAGCCTCTCAAATCTCTTTAAAGCGCTATAACTTGCTTGCAGATACCATCAAAGAGGTCTTGCGTAAGTCCATCAAACAAGGAGGTACAACTCTAAAAGACTTTGTGGGAAGTGATGGAAAGCCAGGATACTTTAAGCAAGAGCTGAATGTGTATGGCCGAGGGGGTGAAGCCTGTGTCGAGTGTGGACAAGCGCTAAAGGAAATCAGGCAAGGTAATCGTGCAACGGTGTACTGTTCACAGTGTCAAAAATAATCTATTCGCCCGATTCGACAGTGGAGATATTGTGTCTATACTGAAATCAATGACAGATTTCAGGCATTTGTTCAGTAAGCTTAGGCTATTCAAGCAAACACCAGATACTGAACACTATGTGAAAGGCACCCAAGGAGACAAGTTCATGTACAGCCAATTTACCAAAGCCCTAAAAGTTATTATGTTCAGCCTTGTGTTGGCGCTACCCGCGACGGGCTGGTCAAACACGATTGAAGAAACGCCTTCAGCCGTTGCGATGACCGGCGACGCCTTGTTTGTAAGACCCGTAATGATTGCGACAACTATCTTAGGTGCAGCAATCTTTATCGTTTCTTCACCATTTTCTGCCTTAGGTGGTAATGTTGAGGAGTCCTTCGATGAACTGGTGGCTGGGCCTTTTAATACAGCGTTTATCCGCTGCTTAGGTTGTACAATGACCGGTCGTAAAGTCAGCGCGATAGTTTCCCAGGAAGAAGAATAAGCTTCACTTCTTCTTTCAAATAAAAAAGGCTGGTGTGATACCAGCCTTTTTTATTTCTATTCAAACTAGTTTAGTTTGATGCCTTTTGAATAAGCGCTTTCCAGTCAAAGCTCTGATCGCCTAAGGCGTGAAAGAATGGATTTAAAATATCTGCTTTCTGGTTGTAAGTGAGAGGTTTTAGATCGATATCGAGGATTTCACCGCCCGCAGCATTGAGTACGGCGTGTGCAGCAGCAGTATCCCACTCGCTTGTGAGCGCTAAGCGCGGATACCAATGAGCCGTTCCTTCCGCAATGGCACAGATTTTCAGTGAACTACCCATGCTGACTAAATTAATATCGTCAAATACCTCAGCGACATGCTTAAGAAGTTCATCCAAGGCTTCAGCTCCGTGGCGCCTGCTACCAACAACAGCCAGTGTGTCCTGAGTATTGACTGCGCTCACCTTAAGCTCAGTCTTAGCACCTTTTTCTTCTTTCCAGGCTCCTTGCCCTTTTAATCCGTAATACAGTGTTTGTGTAACAGGAACGTAGACAAGCCCCAGAATAGCTTCACCGTCTTCGATCAAAGCAATATTGACGGTAAACTCGCCATTTTTATTAATAAATTCTTTAGTACCGTCTAAAGGGTCAACCAGCCAATAACGCTGCCATGAAGAGCGCTCAGAAAACTGAGGCATACCACCTTCTTCAGAAAGAACAGGGTAGTTTAGAGCTAAGCTTGTTAAGCCTTGGTCTATCACCATATGAGCGGCGTGGTCAGCTTTGGTAACCGGAGAGTCATCGGCCTTGTTCTCAACTTCGATTGGCGAATCGGAGTTATAAACTTCGAGAATAGCCTCGCCCGCATCGATAACGATTTTCTTTAAATCTGGTAAAAGTTGTACTAGCTCATTCATGAGGGTTTGTAATATCCAATATAAAGTGTGTTGAAATAGTTGGCTTCGGCTAATAACTCTTAGAGGAGTGTTTGTGTGAACAGATTCCGAGCGCTAGAATAGCCGTTTTACGACAGTATAGAGAGTTTCATGATCGACTGGAATCAGATAGAAACAGTTTTCTTCGATATGGACGGTACGCTACTAGACCTCCATTTCGATAACTACTTTTGGCTAGAATATTTGCCAAAGCGTTATACGGAGCTGAAGAGCCTTAGTCATGACGATGCAGTGAAGTCGCTTCATGCTATGTACGAAGCACATCATGGTTCCCTAAACTGGTACTGTCTCGATTTCTGGTCTGATGCGCTCAACGTCGATATTGTGGAACTAAAGAAAGAAGTAAGTAATAAAATTGCGTATCGACCTCATGTTAAGGAATTCCTGGGAGCCGTCAAAAATATGCCTGTAGAGATGGCCATCCTTACCAATGCCCATCAAGGTAGTATTAGTGTCAAGCTTGAGCAAACCGACTTGGCTGACTTCTTTGACGAGATCATTTGTTCTCACGATTATGGCTTGGCTAAAGAACAGTCTGACTTCTGGCAGCGACTTCATAAGGCAAGGCCCTTTGATAAAGAAAAAACAGCTTTCTTTGATGATAATGAGGCGGTACTTGCCGCTGCAAAAGAATTTGGTATTAAGCACTTATATTCAATTGCCCAGCCTGATAGCCAGAAGCCTGACAGAGAGCAAGGAGATTTTCCCTTAGTTCGTGACTTTAGAGACTTGTTGTAAATGAGTACAGACGCAAAAGTAAGAATTGATAAGTGGCTTTGGGCTGCTCGCTTCTTCAAGACCAGAAGCTTGGCGAAAGAGGCAATTGATGGTGGTAAGGTGCATTATAATCAACAACGCTGTAAACCTGGTAAGACAGTTGATATCGGTGCAGAACTAACCATTCGCCAGGGTTGGTTTGATAAGGTCGTTATTGTTGAAGGTTTAAGTGATCGCAGAAAAAATGCGAGCTTGGCTCAAGAACTCTATCGTGAGACAGAAGAAAGTATTGTAAAAAGAGAGGAGGCGCTGGCGGAACGAAAGCAAGCAATGGCAGGCCTACCCGCACCTTTTAAAAGGCCAAATAAACGCGACCGCCGACGCATTCACCGTTTTAAGAATATAAATTCAGAATCTGAATGAGCTCTATCTTTAATGTGATAAGACTCGAAGTAACAGGATATATACATGATTGATCAAGATACTTTCCAGAAGTTCCTTTTTGAAGAGCTGCAAATTCGAGGTGAGTGGGTACGCTTAGGAGAGAGCTTCCAGCAGGCGAGCAAAAACATGTCTTACCCTTCAGAAGTTAAAGCGCTCCTGGGTGAAACGATCGCAGCCTCAGTTCTGCTAACCGGAACCTTGAAGTTTGATGGTCGTCTGTCTATTCATGCGCGAGGTGAAGGGGCGCTAAGTTTGTTGATGGCAGAAACGACGAACCTGAAGACCTTTAAAGGGGTTGCGCATTGGCAAGGTGACATTGAAGAAGGTCTGCCGTTAAAAGATTATTTAGGCAATGCGCAGTTAGTGATTACCATCGACCCTGATCGAGGAAACCGCTATCAGGGGATCGTCCCCTTAGAGCGTGAAACACTGTCTGAGTGTTTAGAGCAGTACTTTGAAATGTCTGAACAGCTCGATACCTATATGTTACTAGGTGCTGATGAGCTAGGTTGCTATGGCTTAATGTTACAAAAACTACCAGGCTATAGAGAAATTGAAGATCAGGATGCATGGGACAGGGTGACCCAACTGGCTAAGACATTGTCCTCAGAAGAACTCGTGAGCACAGATAATGAAACCTTGCTGGTGCGACTATTCCACGAAGAAAAAGTGATTACTTATCAATCTGAGCCAGTACAGTTTAAATGTTCGTGTTCCAAAGAGCGCACGGCGGCATCAATTCAAAGCTTAGGAAAAGAAGAAGCGCTGGATATACTGGAGCATGAAGCCGAGATTACAGTAGATTGTCAATTTTGTGCTGCACGTTACACTTTTGATCGGACAGATGTACAAAATTTATTCGATCTAGGCGAGCCCCATTAGGCTTATTTGTTTGAATAAGGTGAAAATATTACATATAAGCCTTATGCAAGTTCTAATCTGAAAATCTATCGCCTTTGCATGTTTTAAAGTGAACAAAAATGACTTGCTTCTAAATTTAGTCGTTTTTTGTACAACAATTTGGCATAATGGCGCCCCAAATTTTTCCAGGCTCTGTTTTAGAAAAAGCTAAA
>NZ_LWFZ01001490.1:0-976 GCF_001635225.1 Oleiphilus sp. HI0086 | reverse complement strand
CTGTTACCGCTCAATGCTATTGTCTGTCCGCAAGGTCGTATTCCTTTGCAGATTTTTGAGCCGCACTATTTAGATATGATTGCTGATTCGATGAAGCAAGGCGAAGGCTTTGTGGCAGTGTTGATGTGCAGTGAAAATGCACCGACTGAACACGTGCGAGAAGGGCAGTTCTATGAACTTGGCACGCGTGTTCAAATTGTAGATTTTGGCAAGACGCCTAGTACCGGGGTGTTAAATCTGACGGTTGAAGGTCTGGAACAAGTCAAACTATCCTCACTTGAAGAACGTGAAAATGGCGTCTGGTATGCCGAGCTTGAGGCTATTGGTGAAGAGCAGCATATTGACTTGCCCGAGGAGTTTGATGAGCTGCGTGTGGTACTGCAGGCTCTGGTCAAACACCCCTTTGTTCGCGATTTGAATATGGATATTGATTATGAAGATGGGCGCCAAGTAGGCTGGCGCTTGACTGAGTTACTGCCGCTAGGCAATAAACAGAAACAGCATCTTTATGAAATGAGCGACCCGCTTCAGCGTCTGCAAGCAATCTCTCGTCAAATTTCTGATATGGTTACTTAGGCCGTATAAATCTTGAGTCTTGATCAGACGGCTCTGCGTTTAGGGGCGTAACTGGTAAGCCTGCAAGGCTTCTGGAAAGAAATAAAGCTGATAGCCAATTAAGATGCCGAGCCATAGACAAAGTGCTGTCATAACCGCTTTCTTTTCAACAGTGATATCTCGACGGTTCGCGGCGTCATAAGCTTGGTGAGTGCTATATAACACTCTACTAATTCCACAAATCGCTAAACCTAGCGCTATGCCCCCAACAATATCAGACAACCAGTGAACGCTGAGCATAACCCGGCTAAAAGCGATCAGAAACATCGGCACAAAGAATAGCAAGTAGCACTGCCAGCGTTGGGTCTTGGGTAGCTGTTGGGCAATAAATGCTGCAATCAGGCCGTAGAAAACGGTTGAG
>NZ_LWFZ01001489.1:0-571 GCF_001635225.1 Oleiphilus sp. HI0086 | reverse complement strand
AAATGGAGAGGCAATATGGCTGATCAATCAGTGGAAGTAAAACGTGGCATTATGGTCTGTGGCCATGGCAGTCGAGACAAAGGCGCAGAGCGTGAATTTGGGCGTGTCGCAGCAGGACTAAAAAAACGATTTCCAGATATGCCTGTCGAATATGGCTTTTTGGAGTTCTCCGCACCCAACATTCATATGGGTCTAAACTCGTTAATTGATCAAGGTGTCGAAGAGATCTACGCGGTTCCAGGAATGTTGTTTGCCGCAACTCACGCAAAGAACGACATTCCATCTGTATTGACGACATTCGAAGAGAAAAAGGGGAACGTGAAAGTCGCTTACGGCAATGAACTCGGCTTGCACGAAGCGATGATCGAGGCGTTTCAAGCAAGAATATATGAGTCACTCGGGCTAGACTCCAACAACCCTCCAGATCAACTTTATGACACTATGCTAGTGGTTGTAGGGCGCGGAACGTCAGATACCATGGCAAACGCGGAAGTGGCTAAACTGACTCGAATCGTCAATGAGAATATGGGTTTTGGCTGGGCTGATACGGTTTACTCAGGGGTAACCTACC
>NZ_LWFZ01001488.1:0-923 GCF_001635225.1 Oleiphilus sp. HI0086 | reverse complement strand
ACCCAAAAACGACCGAACATACTACGAAAAACGCTCTAAGAAGACAATAGCTCGGTCAATATTTCTTCATGCTGCGCGCTTTGACTGGCGGTGTCTAGCCGATTTGATTTAAAAATCGACAATAGATCGCTTAATGCATCGCCAAATTGATCGTTAATAACCAGATAGTCGTACTCATGATAATGGCTACTTTCACTGGTTGCATCGGCCATGCGGCGCTCAATGACTTCTTCACTATCTTGGCCGCGCCCTTGTAAGCGTTCGCGCAAGGCGGCTTTAGATGGAGGTAGGATAAAGATGCTCACGGTATCTGGCATCAGTTCTCTTACTTGCTGCGCACCCTGCCAATCGATTTCAAGAATAACGTCTTGCCCAAGCGCCATACGCTGCTCAAGCCAGGTCTTGGAGGTACCGTAGTAGTTATCGAAAACTTTTGCATGCTCTAGAAAGCCAGATTCAGATATGAGCTGCTCAAACTCGGGGATGCTGACAAAGTGATAATTAACGCCATCGACTTCCCCGGGACGAGCCTGGCGAGTGGTATGAGAAACTGAAACTTCGATACCTGAGTCGGCTTCGAGTAAGGCTGCTACCAGGCTTGTTTTCCCTGCTCCGGAAGGGGCTGAAACGACATATAAACGCCCTTGCCTTGCAACTTCTTTAGACTTTTCACCTGTGCTACCCACTCTTTCTCCTCCAGATTCTAAGCAATGTCTAGGCTGTTATTCATCAGCTAAAACAACTATATTTAATGCGATGTGGAGCATTATGCTAAATTTCAGCTAAAAAGAGTATCTCTTAGTCTCAGTAGATCTTGATAAAGCGCTACAGACGAATTTTATTGAACGGCTAATACTGTTGGTATAAACACCCTGTGAAACAATATTGTCATTATCACCCGATTTCTCCGGCAATCTGGCATT
>NZ_LWFZ01001487.1:0-1370 GCF_001635225.1 Oleiphilus sp. HI0086 | reverse complement strand
TGCCTGCTTTTTCTCCACCAGCTGCTTGCTCTAGTTGTTCAAGCGCATTTTTTCCCACGCCATCCTGTTGATCTTCTTTAGCCGAAGCCGCTGCACTATCTTTCATAGGAGAGTATGTATTCTTCGAAGCCTTATCGCTACTCTTCTCCAACTCATCCCTTGAGCGCATACTTGAAGGCTCAGTTGAATACTCTTGCTCCAAAGCTTCCACCGACTTCTGCGAAGTTTGCCTCTCTTTTTGCTTAGCCTGTGTTTTATCGGAAGGCTGCCCGAGCTTTTTTTGGGATGCCTTTTCAGCTTGTTTTTGCAAAGGTGATTCTGGCTCTATCTGCTTAGTAGCGGCCTGACTTTCTTTTTTGGCTTTCTTTTCCGCTGTCTCATTCTCTTTGCTCTGCTTCTCTTCAGGACTAAGCTTCTCAAGCTTTGACACATCTTCTTCAAGAGGAGATACTTCCGCCAATTGCCGGGTAGTACAGGCACTAGTAAGAAGCAGAAAAAGCAAACTAGCGAGAACAATACTATTTTTCATACCTGAGTCACTGATTTAGATAGCGAATTAACTCACTATTAGAAGATAGTGTGAACGAAGTAGCTTAAGCGTAAAACTTCGATAACATACACAAACAATCGAAAAAATAACAATAACGGAAACCCAAAGGCATGACAAACGGCCAAGCTCAAACCGTTACCAGTTCAATTGAGCCGGTTCAAGCACCCTCTTTAACGATAAACCCGGAACGCGAGAGCATTGGCAAAAAGCTAATATTCTTTGCCTGGGCGGTTGAGATATGCGCCGTGATTATCGGCTTTGCCATCTCCATTATGCAAGGCATCAGTTCGTTCACCGAGATAGAAAATAATCGCCCTCAGGGTTTGGGCTTTGGCGATTACACCAATGTGTTTATCGCCATGATGCCTTTTTTGATGGTCGCGATTGTCGAAATCACCAAAATTCCTTTTGTTGCGGCGACCTATAAAACCAGCAATACAAAGTGGAAGTTTATCTTCGGTACCTCCCTAATTTTTCTAGCCTTTATCACTTTTGAATCAGCCCTCAATGGTTTCGAAAGAAACTTTCATGCCCTGATTTTCTCAATCGATAAACATAAGAAAGAACTAGTGGCCGTCGAAGAGGAAATTGAACCACTCGAAATACGGCGCACTCGTCTGGCAAGCTTAAGCTCTTCGCAAATTGAAGCCGAATACAGCCAGCGTCATGCCATCATATCAGAAGAGCGTTCTCGCCAAGCAGAAGTAATTCAGGACCGCATTCAGGGCTTACGCGCTGCAACTCAAAATGAATATATCAAAGGCCTATCTGCGCAAATTGAAGATAGACGCGAGCAGCTCAAAGCTTTACGCGCTGACCG
>NZ_LWFZ01001486.1:0-499 GCF_001635225.1 Oleiphilus sp. HI0086 | reverse complement strand
AAGCTAAAGAGAATGTTGCAATTCAGGCTGAAAGCCAGACTTTGGCTTCAACCACCTTCCAGAACTTCTTCCGAATTTATTCGAAACTGGCTGGTATGACGGGTACGGCGGATACCGAAGCATTCGAGTTTCAGCAAATTTATGGTTTGGATGTTGTCGTTATTCCGACAAACAAAGAGATTCAGCGAATTGATCATAACGACCTGATCTATCTGACGCAGGAAGAAAAATACCAAGCGATCATTGATGAAGTAAAAGCTGTGGTTGCGCAAAAGCGCCCGATACTAGTGGGTACTGCATCTATTGAATCATCTGAATTTTTGTCTGCATTACTTAAGAAAGCAGGCATTAAGCACAGTGTATTGAATGCGAAGCAGCATGCTCAAGAAGCTCAGATCGTTGCGCAAGCCGGTTTGCCGGGTGTTGTAACCATTGCGACGAACATGGCTGGTCGTGGCACGGATATTGTTCTGGGTGGTAATTGGGAAGCTGAAATTAA
>NZ_LWFZ01001485.1:0-1047 GCF_001635225.1 Oleiphilus sp. HI0086 | reverse complement strand
TTGCCATCAAAATCAAAGTTATACCCGGTCCCAGCGTCGCCAGACGTAGCCAGGCGATAGTACAATGATTGGAGTACATCATCGTCTCTGTCTTGAGAGCTAATCTGAGTCCAACCAGCTGGCGCTGTCACCCCATCACTACCACTTCTGTTTCGGATAGTAATCTGCACCAATAACAAATCATTTTCTTCAGCACTCGCTGGTACAGTAAGAGTGACATCATCGTTATTGCCATCTTCAGTCGTACTAGCTACAAAAGTAATTGCAGAATGAGCACTACTAGCGAAAGTAAACAGACAGACAATCACACATATACTTGTAATAAGTCGGAACAATAACAAAACACCCTTATTAATCATGAGCCCTCACCTGCACCGAACGAGTCGCCTGGTCCAAACCACTTCCACAGGTCGCTGTGCTTGTAAATGTCATATAATTTGTACCTGCCACCGTATCAATTCGGCAAATCAGTTGTGCAATGCAGTTATCCAAGCCAGGGTTACTCCCTCCTGCATCAAAGTCCAGATACCCCATTGCATCATTACAAGTTGTCCCGCCAACGAACACTCTGTTTAGCGCTATCTGAGCACCGCTTTCCGCCGCGTAAAAGGCTCGTGTAGATTCAAAGTCTTGAGCAAAGCCCATACTGGAATCTTCAGCCAGATCACTCATTGCCAAAACGATCAAAGCAAGAATAACGATCAAAAATATTGTCGCAGGAAGTCCAATACCTCGCTGCTTAAGGTGTAGTTGTCTAAAGTGGAGTTGCCTAGGGTACATTGCGAATTTGCACCTCTTGATTTACGGCCTGGAGTTCACCATTACTACCTGTAACACTGTAAGCAATATTTACCACAGCATTACGAGTCAGGCTGGCGTCTGTATAAGCAAAGCTACCTAAATTCGCACCATTTGCCATGACATTTTGCTTGTTGGTATCAGGGGTCGAATCAAAGCCATAATCAAAATAACGATAGAGAAAGCCACCGCTAAAACAAAACATCACGGGGTCCTGACTAATAAACAAACGCTTAGTTGGGGAGTCAC
>NZ_LWFZ01001484.1:0-927 GCF_001635225.1 Oleiphilus sp. HI0086 | reverse complement strand
CCTGGGCGATCTATGGCGTCGTTGCGCTTTCCTTAGCTTTTTTTACCTACAACAAAGGGCTTCCACTCTCTATTCGATCCGTTTTTTACCCGCTGCTAGGAGAGCGTACGTGGGGATGGCCTGGCCACATTATCGATATTCTTGCAGTACTTGCGACACTCTTTGGTCTAGCCACATCTTTAGGGCTAGGGGCGCAGCAAGCGGCGAGCGGTATTAATCACGTGTTTGGCACTGATGGCGGTATCGGCTTACAGATTTTAGTTATCGTGGGTGTGACTGCCTTAGCTATCATCTCGGTCGTTAGAGGCTTGGAAGGTGGTGTGAAGTTACTAAGTAACGTGAATATGGTGATCGCCTTTGTATTATTGATTTTTGTTGCAATGGTAGGCTTAGCTGTAGCGCTGGGGAATGTTCCCACTACGATTGGTGCGTACCTTGAGAATATAATACCGCTTAGTAATCCGCACAATCGAGATGACGAAGCCTGGTTTCAAGGTTGGACGGTGTTCTATTGGGCCTGGTGGATATCATGGTCGCCTTTTGTCGGAATGTTTATTGCGCGTATATCTAAAGGCAGAACTATCCGCGAATTCCTCTGTGCCGTGCTACTCGTGCCAACCGCAGTGACTGTAATATGGATGTCGGTCTATGGTGGTATTGCCATCGATCAAGTTGTGAACGGTGTCGGTGAGCTTGGAGCAAATGGTCTAACGGATGTCCCGCTTGCCATGTTTCAGATGTTCGATGAGCTGCCCATGAGTCAGCTTCTATCGATGATCGCTATTCTCCTTGTATTGGTATTCTTTATTACTTCTTCCGATTCAGGGTCTTTGGTCATTGATAGCATTACAGCAGGTGGCAAAATTGATGCGCCCGTACCCCAACGTATCTACTGGGCAACTATTGAAGGCGCAATCGCGGCTGCCT
>NZ_LWFZ01001483.1:0-825 GCF_001635225.1 Oleiphilus sp. HI0086 | reverse complement strand
GTAATACCATAAGGAGAGTTAACATAAAAAGGCTGAGCTTCCGCAGAACTAGAAGAGCCTGCAGTTGGGTAGCGCACATGCCCAATACCTACATTGCCTTGCAGGCGTTTCATATGCCGTGTACGAAAAACATCACGTACTAGGCCATTATCCTTTCTTAAAAAGAAACGATCATCTTGGCAGGTAACAATGCCGGCAGCGTCCTGGCCGCGATGTTGCAAAACGGTTAATGCATCATACAACGATTGATTCGCGTTGTTTTTTCCAACAACACCTACGATGCCACACATATGACTACCTCTTTAAAAACGTTTCTATCAAACTTTGGTTTCTTTATGACTTTCGAATACTGATCGAGACCATTGCTCTAATATAGACAAATTCTCGATCATTACCGAATTTTGCCACCAGTCGCTTTGCTCAAAAGGCGTTAAGCGAACAATGGCTACAAGCACAACTGCAAGAATTAACCCCCTGGCAAGACCAAACACAATTCCTAGCATTCTATCTATTGGGGTTAAGCCAGTTAAACGTATCAAAGCACCAACAATGAAGTTGATACCAGCACCCACCAGCAAGGTACCTATAAACAACATAATAAATGCTGCGATGGTTCTTAGTACTGGTTCATTAATTGAGTCAATCAATAAGGTTTGGAGATTAGGATGAAAGCTGCGCGCCACAATAAAGGCAACCACCCATGTAGCAAGCGACAAGGCTTCCTTAACAAAACCTCGCCTGAGACTCATTAAACTTGAAAGTGAGATAATGACGATGAGCGTCCAGTCGGCCCAATTTAAACCTGACATTTAAAGCGCATTAACC
>NZ_LWFZ01001482.1:0-1048 GCF_001635225.1 Oleiphilus sp. HI0086 | reverse complement strand
TCAAATATCCGGATGCATTAAACTGAACACCTTCGAACGATACGTAATTGAAAAATCAATTGCTTCGATTATCCAAAAGGTCATTGGTCAATTCAGTGTCCAATCGACTTTGAAGTTGAACGATCCTGTTAGTGACAATTGCCCTATTAAGGTCCACCCAATAACTTTGGGCTTCAGGTTTCAGGAAGGAAAATGCGTCATTAAACCTCAAGCACTCCCACTTAAAACCGAAACCAAACACGTTGAAAATGGAGAGCCAGTTATCACACAAATACGGCTCTGCGACCTTTCTGATCAATCATTCATGACAACTGTAAGAAAACTCATGACAGAGCAAAATATACCCCACTCGAAATACACAAGCCTTGAAAAATGCGTAGTTTGAATTTAACCAACGACATAATCGCAAGGTTCTATCGCACCTAAATACACTAAAAAACCTGAGCACAACATGTTAGTGCTCAGGATAGGGAATTTGGCCATTTTAAAACTAAAAGACACAACTTTTCGAAACCTTGTGCTCAGGATAGGTTTTACCACCTGTAATTTGAGATTTCAGAAGTTTGTGCTCAGGATAGTATTTTATGCTCAAGGTCATCGTACATCATTCTTTAAAGCCCTCATCTATGTGCACAAATAAGTTATTTTTTGTGCTCATCATTCCTGAGCATTTACAAAACAAAGGAAGTGCTCAGGAATAATGAGCATAAACCTTACGATTTAAGTTTTTACATCTTTGTGAAATTAACTGAAGCATATAGAGTCTGGAAGTGGATTGTAAATTCGACCTTGAACTTAAGGCTCTTCTAGCCAGTGTTCGTAGAGAAATTAATCCAGATACTTTACGTACCCTGCACAAACTAAGTGACCAATCGTTAACTATTAACTTTGGAGAGCCCAAACATCAAACTTTTCAAAACCCGAAACTACCAATTTTTAAAAAATGCTTGCTCGAGTTTAATAAAGCCAAATAACGCCATCTCCAATCGCGTTAAAAATACACCTATAAGGATGAGCATAAAGGGTTTATGCTCAAGTAGGGATTTTG
>NZ_LWFZ01001481.1:0-535 GCF_001635225.1 Oleiphilus sp. HI0086 | reverse complement strand
ACATCGTATTAATCGGTGGCAATGACATTCGTGCAGCACGTGAAATTCGCTCAGGAGCAGTTTTCGCTTCTACAGCTCAAGAGCGTCAGGCTATTCGTCAGGCAGCTAATGCTTCATTGAAAGCAGCTGTTGAATCTGAAATTGCTCAAATCGAAAAATTGATCGCTTCTGGTGCTCAGCACATTCTAGTATCTAATGCTCCAGATATCGGCGCGATCCCCGAAACTGATTTGGTTGTTGCTGGCTTACTTGCAAACACTCAAACGACTCGCCAAGAGCGCAAAGCGAACCGCCTTGTACGAGTTACTACTAAGCTTTCAGCTAAGTTCAATCGCAAGCTGGATCGTAAATTGGCTCGTCTTGAGCATCAAACAGGTGTCGATTTTATCGAGTACGACCTATTCAGCTTCTTGACTGATCAAGTCGACAACGCTGAAGACTATGGCTACACCAATACTGACGACGCATGTGCTTACATGCTATCTCAAGGTGGTGCACTTCACCCTGAGTGTGATGGTTACGTAACAGCTACTGG
>NZ_LWFZ01001480.1:0-22043 GCF_001635225.1 Oleiphilus sp. HI0086 | reverse complement strand
TGCGCTAGATGACAAGCGTATTGATGCGCTAGTCGCATTTTTAAAACTACTGACAGATAAACGATATGAAAGCCTAATCACTGACTAGACTATAAATCTTATTGATAATACTTATCATTTAGAATATCATCTTCGCCATATTGGTCCATTAGGTCATTTTTAAAATTAACTTTCAGGGGTTATCCATGCTTTCTCTAAAATCATCCATTAGAAACTTTGTCCTCACAGGCTCAGTCGCCGCTATGGGCCTATCCGGCTGCGGAATGATGGAAACAAAAGAAACTAGCCAAGCTTCAGTTATCGATACTTATATTGATATCGCTAAAGAAAACTATCAGGACTCGCTAAGCGCCGCTCAAGCACTGCAAGCTCAAGTCAATGAATTTCTAGCTAATCCTAACGAAGCCAATTTGCAAAAAACTAAAGACGCTTGGATTGCGGCACGCGCGCCTTACCAACAGACAGAAGTCTACCGTTTTGGCAACGCATCGGTTGATGATTGGGAAGGTAAAGTCAACGCATGGCCTCTTGATGAAGGTTTGATCGACTATGTTGATGCTTCATATGGTGCTGAGTCTGATGAAAACCCATTCTATGCTGCTAACATCATTGCCAACCCTGCACCAATGATTGGCGGCAAGAAAGTAGATGCTAGCCAAATTACACCAGAACTACTTGCAAACACTCTGCATGAAATTGACGAAGTTGAGTCTAACGTTGCAACGGGTTATCACGTCATCGAATTTTTGCTGTGGGGCCAAGACTTAAACGGTAACAACCCTGGTGCTGGCTCTCGCCCAGCAAGCGATTTCTCACTTGATAAGTGTACCGGTGGCAACTGTGAGCGCCGTCGTCAGTACCTTCAAGCAGCAACAAGCTTATTGATTTCAGACCTAGAAGACATGGCCAATAACTGGAAAGAAGGCGGAGCATCAGTTGCTGAGCTAACCGCTAAAAGCGAAGCAGGTGCCTTGGCAACCATGCTGACAGGCATGGGTAGCCTTGCGTATGGCGAGCTAGCTGGCGAGCGGACTAAGCTTGGCTTGATGCTACACGATCCTGAAGAAGAACATGACTGCTTCTCGGATAACACTCATAACTCCCACTACTATGACGCCTTGGGCATCAAGAATGTCTATATGGGTCAGTATGAGAGCATCAACAACAACTCAGTAGATGGTGCAAGCCTTTCTGACTTAGTGAAGCAAGCAGACCCAGCACTGGATGCTGAAATGCTGGGTAAGCTTAATGCTACTCAAGCGACGGCTCAAGCAATGGTTGACGCGGCGGCTAAAGGCCAAGCTTTTGATGTATTGATCGGTGAAGGTAATACTGCGGGCAACCAAATCGTTCAGAACTTTGTTGATGCACTCGTTGCTCAAGCCAAAACAACTGAAAAGGTCATTCAGGTCTTAGGCCTCAGCAATATTGATTTTGAAGGTTCTGACAGCCTGGACAACCCTTCTGCTGTAGCAGAGTAATTAACAACTAGGTGACGCACCTGTTTATTTACGCCCGCCTAACAAGCGGGCGTTTTGGTAGCTATGAATAAAACCATCTTCGCACTTCCTCTTTTAGCGGTCAGCTTTTTACTCTACATAAATGCTGACTCGACCCTCGCTTCAAATAGCAAACTCCATAGTGCCAGAGAACTCTACCCATCAGGTCAACATAGTGCTGGCCAAAGCAAACAACGAAACAGTTTTGATCATCCCTCCCCCCTTCTGGATATGGAGACAAAGCTCGACTTTAAAATCGGCCGGGCCATCTTTGAAAAAATTTGGGTATTTGCCCCCTCAAGTACGACCGCAAGTGATGGCTTAGGCCCACTCTACAATGCAAGATCCTGCTCCCGTTGCCACGAGAAGAATGGTCGAGGCATATTAAAAGAAGAAGGTAAAACCTCCCCTGCACTATTTCTTCGGCTTAGCACTCCAGCCAAAACTGCCGAGCAAAAACGAGCACTGGAAAGTGGCCTCATAGGGCTAATACCAGAGCCTACTTATGGCACTCAGCTACAGACCTTTGCCTACCCGGGTGGACAAGCTGAGGCACAGCTACGAGTCAGCTATACAGAACAAAAAATTCAGCTAAGCGAAGGCGAAATGGTTAGCCTAAGAAAGCCGGATTACCAAATCATAGCGCCTCAGTATGGCCCAATGGATGAAGATTTGATGATTTCGCCACGTATTTCCTCGCCCATGATCGGATTGGGTCTTATCGAAGCGATAAATGAACAGGACATTCTTTCTAAAACCGACCCAGACGACAGTAACCAAGATGGTATTTCAGGCAAAGCCAATTGGGTTTGGGATCAGCAAAAACAAGCACCGGCACTTGGCCGTTTTGGCTGGAAAGCAGGCACCCCCAACCTTCGTCAACAAAACGCTAGCGCGTTCAAGGGGGATCTCGGCATTAGTACACCGTTATTTCCACAACATTGGGGCGACTGCACTCCTTCACAAACAAGCTGCCGAAAACAAGCCCATGGAAACCGCACCCGCCAAGCCCCGGATATCAACCACATGGAAGCGCCAAAGGCGATGACCGATGCTTTATTGCTGTATACAAGAAATATCGCGGTACCCATTCGAAAAATAGACAATGCAGAAATGGTCAATAAAGGAAAAGCCGTCTTTCACTCCGCTGGCTGTGCCGCGTGCCATACTCCAAGCTATCAAACATCCGGGCATACTGAGCAAACTTCTCTTAACATGCAAACCATCTGGCCTTACACCGATCTATTACTGCATGACATGGGGCTAGGGCTGGCGGACAATCGACCCGAGTTTAAGGCAAACGGACAGGAATGGAGAACCGCTCCACTTTGGGGGCTCGGTTCAGACAAATACGTAAATGGCAGCCATTTTCTTCTGCATGACGGCCGCGCACGCAGTATACTTGAAGCAATTATGTGGCATGGCGGCGAGGCCGAATCTGCCAAGCAAGCCGTACAAACAATGCCCCAAGAGCAACGCGCACAACTGCTTACTTTTTTGGAATCACTTTAATGAACAGAACCTCTACGATTTCCAGTATTTTCTTAGCTTGTATCCTCTCATTTGTATGTCATGCCGCCCCAAGTGAAGCTGACTGGAAAAACTTCAACCATGCGACAGTTAATAGCTTTGTTATCCCGTTTTATCAATCGCTTAGCGCTGCCTCTCAGGCTTTGCAGCAGAGCACCCAAGGCCTCTGCCAAAGCCCTTCTCAAGAGGCGCTAGATAATAGCATCGGTGATTTCCACAAGACGATGGATGCCTGGCAATCTATTCAAAATATCACGTTTGGCCCCATAGAGTTTTCAATGCGCAGCCATAGCTTACAGTTCTGGCCCGACAAGAAGAATCATATCGGCAAACACCTAGGTGTTCTTCTAGCAAGTGACGACAAAACATTGCTGAATGAAGATAAATTCCAGCGTGTCAGCATTAGCGTTAAAGGCTTACCCGCGATTGAAAGAATTCTTTTCAAACAATCGGCGCTCAATGAACTCAAGGCAAATAAGTTCCACTGCGATGTATTAACGACGATCTCTCAGAATGTTTCGACGATCAGTACATCACTACATAGCGAGTGGCTTAAGCATATGCGTGGCCAGTTTGCCGACGCTAAACAACTAGACGGCTACTTCGAAGACGACATCGACGCCGCCACAGCTTTATTAAAAACAATGATCGAACCCTTGGAAGTCATACGAGACTTAAAGCTTAAACGCCCGCTTGGCAGCGCGTTTGGGAAAGAAAAATATAAGCGACTGGAATCATGGAGAAGCCAACGCTCATTGCGCAATATTGAGTTGAATATTCTTAGCCTTCAGCTTATGTTTGAAGGGCTAGCCAACATACTCCCCCCTGAAAGATACCATTCAATTAGCCATCAATACACGGCCCTGGTCGATGCAATTAAGCAGATCAATACACCTTTGGAAAATGCAGTCAGAACAGCTGAAGGCTACCAGGCAACATTAGACATCTATAAGAAAATAGGCACCTTACACAAGGAGCTCGAAACATCAGTATCGGCCTTGGGTATTCACCTTGGCTTTAACAGTCGAGATGGTGATTAATGACTGACAAACTCTCGACATTAGAAAACACAAGGCTAAGCCGAAGACAGCTCCTTGGATCTATAGTCGCAAGCAGCTTACTCAGCCCATTCAATGCCTTCGCCAAGGAAAACGACTCAGAATTGCTCATTAGTGCAGCTAGGGATAGACACGGTCAGCATTGGGTAATTTGCTTACAAGGAAATGGCGAACCTGTCAGTCGGCTTAAGCTTCCCGCCAGAGCTCACCAGGTGATCAAGCACCCTCATAAAGAAGAAATAGCAGTCATTGGGCGGCGTCCTGGTCAATACATAATCGTATCTTCAATCAAATCAGGCAGAGTGATAAAACATATTCAGCCTGAACAGGGTTTCCACTTCTACGGGCATGCTCTTTACACACCTGATGGACGTTATTTGGTCAGCACTGAAAATCACATAGATTCGGGTCAAGGAAGGCTTTTTGTGAGAGATGTGCTCAACGATTATCGCGTACACGCCCAGCTCTCAAGCCATGGTATTGGTCCACATGAAATAAAGCTCTGCAGCGACACGGATACTTTAGTTATTGCCAATGGAGGTATTCTCACACACCCGGATAAAGGTCGTGTAAAGCTGAACCTCGATACCATGTCCCCTTCACTAACTTATGTCTCGCTTACGAGTGGTGACTTACTAGAGCAAGTAAAGTTAAAAGAGGAATACCACCAGCTGAGCATTCGTCACATCGATATCAACCAAAGAGATGAAGTGGTGATCGGCCTACAGTATCAAGGAGATAAAACTGACAGCGTTCCCTTGGTTGCCCACCACCAACGAGGGAAAGACCTCAAACCTCTTTGGGCACCCGATGATGTTAATTATGCCATGAAGCATTATTGTGGCAGCGTTTGTTTTGACCCCATAGGAAAAACTGCCGCGGTTTCCTCACCCAAAGGAGATTTGATTACCTTTTGGGACTTTGATCAATTAATCTATTTAAGCAGTCTTCGTTGTAAAGATGGCTGCGGTTTAACCAGCTATCGAAACAATGAATTTGTTATTTCCAACGGCTTAGGCAACCTTTACCACTACAACAATACAACAAAAGAACTTAGTCAAAACTTATCCAACCCAGGCCTCAAAATTGCCTGGGATAACCATCTCTTGAGCGCCTAAACACACAAATACAAAAGTCCATTTTTCAAGCTCCTAAAAGTCAAAACTCAACTATACTATCTGTGATACAGCTCAACTTCATAGGTAACGAGCTTCTGGAATAGGCAATAGGGGGTCAAATATGTCCAAACTGTTAGATAACATATCAATTAAATCTAAGCTCTTATCAATCTGCACTATTACATTAGTTGGTATGCTTACAATCATCTTAGTCGAGCTCAATTTTAGCAAGACACTATCAGAGTCAGCTTCTTCGCTTGTGTCCATTGAAAAGCTTAACTCTAACATGCTTACCTTGAGACGGAATGAAAAGGACTTCCTCACCAGGAAAGATGAAAAATACGTCACACGATTCTCTGATAATGTTGCAAAGCTAAACAAAGAAATTAGCGAACTAAAAGTATTAAACAACTCACTTGGGTTTGACACTGAAGATAATCTCACCAAATTAGGCGACATAATAAAAAGCTATCATCAAACTTTTTTAACCATATCGAAAACTCAAAAAGAAATAGGATTAACACCTAAAACCGGGCTTTACGGTACTCTTCGAGCATCAGTACACAGTGCTGAGTCCGCTATTACTGAGCTAAAAGACTACCAACTGCTTGCGGAAACACTTATGTTACGTCGTCGAGAAAAAGACTTTATGCTGCGACTAGACACAAAATACATCGATAAGTTTAATACTGATATGGCGGCAATAATGTCTACTTTGGATAGCAGAGCGCTACCTTCGCAAATTAAAGACCAGGTCAGAAAAAACCTGAACGCTTACGCTTATGACTTTAGAAAGCTAACGGTTAAGACACAAGAACTTGGATTAAGCCCCGAAACAGGCTTGCTCGGTCAGCTACGTGCTACCATCCATCAAAGCGAGGAACAGCTTACTTCGTTATCTGCCATGATGAACAGTTCGTTAGAGGCAACCAAAGCACGAAGTAAGTCAACCTTCTATATGATAACCGGCGTACTGACTGTGATTATTCTTATTATTAATTTAGCCATATTCCGATCCATCAATGCTCCTATCCAAAGGCTAACCCATGTCATGCGAAAGATTAATCATGATAAGGACCTGACAATTCGCTCAAACATAAGTGGCTCACACGAAATCGCTGAGCTATCCCAACACTTCGATGAAATGCTAAGCAGTTTTGAGCATGTATTGGAGCAGATTCACCAGGCTGCAAGTCAAACAAGCCAGTCTTCTGCTGAACTGACAGTCGCTAGCCAAGATAATTCAAGAAGCCTCGACGAGCAACAAGCTCTTATTGAACTTGTCGCTACAGCTATGACGGAAATGGCTGCTTCTATTTCAGAAGTCGCCGAAAATATCGTCAGCACCTCTGAAAGCGCCAATGAAGCCTATGACGAGACAATCTCTAGTAAAGAAACTGTTAATACCGCCGTCAATGTCGTCGAGTCATTAGAGCAGACAACCAGTAATACAAAAACCGTACTAGATGAACTAAGACAGGATTGCGTAGACGTCAGTAAAGTTATGGAAGTAATTCGTGGTATTGCTGAACAAACCAACCTTCTAGCACTTAATGCTGCCATTGAAGCCGCGAGAGCAGGTGAACAAGGCCGGGGTTTTGCGGTCGTCGCAGATGAAGTCAGAACATTGGCAGGTAAAACCCAAGAATCAACCGAAGAAATTGACATCATCGTTAATAAGCTTCAAGAAAACGCTGAAAATGCGGTGGGTGTGATGGAAGAAAGCCTCTCTAAGGTCCATGAAACTGTAGAGCAAGCCAATACCGCCAACCACTCATTGGAAAATGTCACCAATATGGTCAATCAAATCAATAATATGAGTACCCAAATCGCGACAGCCGCTGAAGAACAAAGTGCTGTGGCTGAAGATATGAGTGAGAAAATTGTTGGCATTAAGGATCACGCTGAAGTCAACACAGAAAATGCTGGCACCACTCGCGTACTGTCTGAGCAACAAGCTGAATTCGCGATTGAACTGGAACAACTAGTCAATCAATTCAAAGTCTCCTAATCATCAGCAAGCTATACTCAATAGCCTGTATACGATGGAATTAAATTATCACTAATCTGTAATGAGCGAACCCTAATGGTCTCGCTCTCTTTCTTTAACCGGCTGCTTCCCTACACACTAATATTATTCCTATGTCCGATTAGGCTCAACCTCAGTTTGAGTCTGTTATCAATACCATTTTTATATGGCGAATCGCGAATCAAGTTTTTCTAATTTTAAATATATGTTTTTTCATATATACTTTTATTCATATATAAATATATCATCAAGATGAATCATATCTATTATGAAGAAGCGCGTACTATTTCTATGCACCGGTAATTCAGCTCGCTCACAAATGGCTGAAGCCCTACTCAATTACCATCACGGTAATCGATTCGAAGCGTTTAGTGCTGGCACAAACCCTGAAACAGTTCACCCGCTAACCTTGGCAGCTCTTAAAACTCACGGTATCGAAAACATTCATCAATCAAAGCATATTGACGAACTCGCCGGGCAACATTTTGATTACGTAGTTACCCTTTGTGACAGGGCGACTCAAGAATGTAAATCACTCGGTGCAAAAGAGAAGAAATTAGAATGGAGCTTCAGTGACCCTAAGGTATCTAAGGGTGATGACCTAAGCGACATCGAACGTTTTCATATGAGCTTAACTGAAATAAATCGTCGAATTAATAGCTTTGCTGCAATCGAAAGTAATCAAGCAATACTTGATGCTCAACATTCAAACGAGCTATCGCCATTACAATTATTCAAGAGTCTGAGCGATGAGCTGAGGCTTAAATGCCTAATGCTGATTCAATATGAAGGTGAGCTATGCGTCTGTGAACTGATGGCAGCATTGGAGTATGAGCAACCTAAAGTTTCCCGGCACCTGGCACTACTCAAAAAAGCAGGCATTCTGACAGACCGGCGCATGGGGCAATGGGTATTTTATAGGATAAACCCTAGTCTACCATCTTGGGCTAAGTCAGTTTTAGCACAAACATGCGACGCCAATATTTCAGAATTCAGTATGAACATCAGGCGACTAGAAACGATGAAAACCCGTCCAGATAGAGTGCTTTCATGCAATTGATATTCTTCAACGAGGGTAGATAAACATGTTTCAGATATTTACTGATCTTGCCGCCTGGTTTGTTTTTGACATATTGGGTTTGAGCCCGGAAACCAAGCTCGGTGACGCCCTGCATTTTTTTGTTGAAGATGTTAGCAAAATCTTTGTTCTGCTCGTTGTTATGATCTACTTAATTGCACTGATACGCGCCTCCCTCAACATTGAACAAGTCAGAGATTACCTGGCACAAAAAAATCGAGGGATTGGCTACCTAATGGGTTCGAGTTTTGGCGCAATCACGCCGTTTTGTTCCTGCTCCAGCATTCCCGTATTCCTAGGTTTCACCTCAGCGGGTATTCCCGTAGGAATTACTATGTCCTTTTTGCTTACCTCACCACTCATTAACGAGGTGGCCATACTGTTACTGCTAAGTCTACTAGGCTGGAAATTCACCCTTATTTACGTATTGGTGGGCATGACGGTTGGGATCCTTGGCGGCCTATTTCTAGACACCATCAAAGCCGAAAAATGGTTACAGTCTTTTGCTGCAGAAGCCCTCTCCAAAGCACAAGGAAAAGAGCCACAAACTACAGCATCAAAAGCTCAAGCGCTTGGCTTTCAACAACGTCATCAATTTGCAGTACGTGAGGCAACAGAGATTTTTGGCCGCGTATGGAAATGGGTAATTATTGGCGTCGGTCTCGGCGCTGCTTTACATGGCTTCGTACCAGATGGCTGGATCGAAGCACACTTGGGTGATGGGCAATGGTGGTCAGTCCCTGCAGCTGTAGTACTCGGTATTCCACTTTATTCTAATGCCACGGGCGTCATTCCGATTATGGAAAGCTTAATAACCAACGGGCTACCTGTAGGTACTACGCTCGCCTTTTGCATGAGTACTGTTGCTGCTAGTTTTCCAGAATTCATCCTACTCAAGCAAGTCATGCAGTGGAAATTACTTGGCACCCTATTCGTTATGCTCCTCATATCATTCACGCTCATAGGCTGGCTATTCAACGGCCTTAGCCCTTTTATATAAAGGAAAAGCTAATGAAAGCTTTTAAAGTACTCGGTACAGGCTGTGCTAAATGCACAAAAACAGCAGCCCTAATCCAGGCTATTGCGACAGAACTAGACCAGCAAATTCAAGTTAGTAAAGAAACCAGCCCTCAAGAAATTATGAACTATCAGGTAATGAGCACACCTGCCGTTGTTCTTAATGAGGAACTTGTTCACAGCGGGTCGATTCCAACTCGAAACCAAGTAACTGAGTGGCTAACAAGCTAACAGAGAAATTTGATCAAATAATTCTTATCTAAGGGATAAATCACTATGACCATCAAAGTAGGCATTAACGGCTTTGGCCGTATGGGTAGACTCTCACTCAGAGCTGCATTCGATTGGAAGGAGATCGAATTTGTTCAGATTAATGACCCGGCTGGCGACGCTGCTACACTCTCGCATCTGTTAAATTTTGACTCCGTACACGGTATTTGGGCTCATCAAGCAAGTAGTGAAGGTTCAAGCATACTTATCGGTGAGCATACGATTCCTTGCACACAAAATAAGACGATCTCTGAAACCGATTGGTCAGGCTGCGATATTGTTATCGAAGCGTCCGGCAAAATGAAGAGCAAGCAGGTACTTCAGGCCTATCTCGATCAGGGTGTGAAGCGCGTTGTCGTGACCGCTCCGGTCAAAGAAGAGGGTGTACTAAATATTGTGATGGGTGTGAACGATGACCTGTATGACCCAGAGGTCTACCCGATTATTACTGCTGCATCATGCACAACAAACTGCCTGGCGCCGGTGGTTAAAGTGATCCATGAAAGTCTAGGTATTAAACATGGCTCAATGACAACTATTCACGATATTACCAATACCCAGACCATTCTCGATGCGCCCCATAAGGATCTGCGACGTGCACGAGCCTGTGGTATGAGCCTGATTCCAACCACCACCGGTTCAGCTACGGCGATCACTCATATCTTTCCAGAGTTAAAAGGTAAGTTAAACGGTCATGCGGTACGTGTTCCATTAGCCAATGCATCGATCACTGACTGTGTATTCGAACTAGAAAAAGAAAGCTCGGTAGAAGAAGTGAACGCTCTATTAAAAAGTGCTTCTGAAGAAGCACTACAAGGCATACTCGGTTACGAAGAGCGGCCACTGGTTTCTATCGATTACAAAACCGATCCTCGTTCAGCCATCATTGATGCGCCTTCAACTATGCTGGTTAACGGCACTCAACTTAAGCTTTATGTGTGGTATGACAATGAATGGGGCTATGCCAATCGAACAGCTGAGCTGGTTCGTAAAGTCGGCCTCATCGACCAGAAAATTAATCACTAAGGCCATATTTGAAAACCATGAATATCAATAAACTCTCACCAGAAATTAAGCAATACCTGGTCGTAACAGGTAACTATTGGGCTTTCACGCTCACCGATGGCGCTTTGAGGATGTTAGTCGTATTGCACTTTCATGGCTTGGGTTACAGCCCGCTCGAAATTGCCATGCTGTTCTTGTTTTACGAGATCTTTGGTGTCATCACCAACCTTTTTGGTGGCTGGTTGGGCGCACATTTGGGGCTCAACAAAACCATGAATATTGGTCTGGCTCTGCAGGTGCTCGCATTGGCAATGCTGCTCGTTCCTGCCACTTTGCTCACAGTGCCTTGGGTCATGGCTGCTCAGGCTCTCTCAGGCATTGCTAAAGACCTGAACAAGATGAGTGCGAAAAGCTCGATCAAGCTGCTGGTTCCAAAAGATGCGCAAACTACACTGTATAAGTGGGTGGCAATTCTAACCGGATCTAAGAATGCCTTGAAAGGTGTCGGCTTCTTTTTAGGCGGCGCTTTACTGGCCACTCTCGGTTTTCAAGGTGCCGTTCTTGCTATGGCGCTAAGCTTGTTTGTGGTTTGGCTGGGTAGCATGTTTGCCTTAAAACAAGACTTAGGCAAGGCAAAGAACAAACCGAAGTTCACTGAAATATTTTCTAAAAGTCGGGCAATCAACGCCCTCTCAGCAGCTCGCTTATTTCTGTTTGGTGCCAGAGATGTTTGGTTCGTGGTTGCCTTGCCCGTTTATCTAGCGAGCGAGTTCGGCTGGAACCATTGGTCTGTAGGAGGCTTTCTTGCAAGCTGGGTAATCGCCTATGGTTTAGTGCAGTCCTTTGCCCCCAAGATTACGCAAAGCTCGACCAAGCGCGCCCCCGATGGCCATAGCGCGCTCGGCTGGGCGCTGCCTCTAATGCTGATACCCGCGGGCATCGCACTAGCCTTATCGAGCTCGCTTTCAGCACAGCTGGTGATCGTAATAGGTTTACTCGCCTTCGGCGCCCTGTTTGCTATAAATTCTTCTTTGCACAGCTACCTGATTGTGAGTTACGCCAGTGACGATGGCGTATCCTTAGATGTGGGTTTCTACTATATGGCCAATGCCATGGGCAGGCTAGTTGGCACCGTACTATCAGGTTGGATTTTCCAGTCTTATGGCCTTGAAGCATGTTTATGGGTATCGAGTACATTTATCGCCCTTTCGGCGACCATTTCACTTGCTCTTCCCAAACATAAAACGAACACAGTAAACACTTAAGCTTGAGCCTACGGTTCATGACTGTAAACTAGACCGCTTTCTTATTTGAACGGCCACAATTGTTATGAAAATGAATACCCGTGTTACGCTTATTTGTCTCTTGTTATCTCTGCCTTTGACTTGGTATACCTATCAACAAGATCAGAACTCCAAAGAAAGCCCGCAAAGCGACGAGCTCCTACAACAAGGAAGCATATATGAACGCCCTTACTCTCCGAGCTTTGGTCCTGCTGAGGCTAAAGTCACCATCGTTGAGTTTTTCGACCCAGCATGTGGTGCTTGCAGAGCTTTTTACCCTCTCGTAAAAGAGATTCAAGCAAGACATGAAAAGGATGTACGCATCGTACTTCGGTATGCAACCTTTCACCAAGGCTCTGAAGCTATCGTTAGAATGCTTGAAGCTGCGCGACTCCAAAACAAGTTCAAAGAGGTACTTGAAGCACTACTCATAGCCCAAGCCGAATGGACGGTTAACCATAAAGTTGTTGCGGATAAAGCTTGGCCTATTGCCGAAGCAGCGGGTTTAGATATTACACAGGCGAAAGCCGATATGACTTCAGATGAGATAAGCGCTCGCCTTCAACGGGAGAAGGACGATATTCGAGCTTTGCAAGTTAGCAAGACACCAACCTTTTTTGTTAATGAACAAGCGCTCCCCAAGTTTGGATCACAAGAGCTATACGATTTAGTTACCAAGGAACTCGCTAAATAATAATTGAGGTCAGAGTAAAAAATAATTTTTTACTCTGACCTCAATTTTAGTTCTCGCAACGCTTGGCTTTGGTAACCCAAGTAATAAACTCATGGGCAGGCATTGGTTTGGCGTGGTAATAGCCTTGCACGGATGAAACATTCTTCTCGGCAAGAATTTCCAGTTGCTCACGGGTCTCAACCCCTTCGGCAACAACCCTCAATCCGAAGCTTTGTGACAAAGAAACAATCGCATCAATAATCGCTGTCCCTTTGCTCTCTATCTGTTTGATAAAACTTCGGTCTATTTTCAACTCATCAATTGGAAAGGAGTGCAGATAAGCCAAAGAGGAATATCCAGTACCAAAATCATCGACAGAGAATCTAAAACCTTTGCTCTTAAGCGACTGCATTTTTTCAACAATCATCTCAACGTTTTCCATCAGCATACTTTCAGTGATTTCCAATTTAAACTTCGAGGTAGGTAGCGAAAACTCATCTACCACTAGTTTAATGCGTTCCTCCAAATCAACGTCGAATTGGCATGCGCTGATATTAATTGCCATCGTACACCTATCATGAGACGCTCCAGTCTCTTTTAGTGCAACGATCAACTCACATGATTCGCGCAGGACAATCTCTTGAATACGATGGATCGCGCCGGTCTGCTCAGCAATAGGAATAAATTTGTCGGGGCTAATTACCCCTTCCTCTGGGTGAATCCAGCGTACCAGAGCTTCTGCTCCTACTAAGGCTCCCCCCATATCCAACTGGGGCTGAAAGTAAGCTTCAAACTCATTCTTTGATATCGCTGCTTCAATATCACGCTCAATTCTTAATTGAAGGTCAGCCATTCTTTGCAACTCAGGGTCAAAGAATGCGTAGCGGTTACCACCTGCCTTTTTGGCTTTATACATCGCGGAGTCAGCACGTTTCAAAATTTCACTGGCGGAAACTGCTTTTTCATGGATCAAACAAATACCAATACTCGCACGCACGGCATAGTGAGCGTCCTGAAGAGTCAAGGTTTGCGAGAACACGTCTAATAAACTTTCAGCCAGCTTACTTGCTTCACGATGCACGTTATCAATATTTTTAGACTTAGACTCTAGTAAGACGACAAACTCATCACCCCCTAGGCGCGATAAATTTGTTTGGGGCCCAATGAATGGTTTCAGATTGTCAGCGATCTTGACCAGTAACTGATCACCGACCGTGTGGCCCAGCGAGTCGTTAATTCGTTTAAAATTATCCAGGTCCATAAATAGCAATGCGCCGATTAAATCATAGCGAGCAATTTTATCTACCGTGCAATCAAGATAATCATTAAACATTCTACGGTTCGGCAAGCCTGTTAATGGATCATAGTAAGCCAGCCTCTCAATATTTTCTTCTGCCTGCTTTTTTTCGGTAATATCTCGGGCGATCCACAGAACATGCTTTTTTTCTGGCTGCTCAGGCAAGTAATGATTGATCGGACAGATTCGCCCTTCAAAGACCCTGCGTCCCCCCTTCACTTCTAGAGTATATTCAAGAAATTCCAGCTCTGAATACTCGAGCGCCCGCCTAATAGCAGAAGTCAGCTGAACAGCGGTATCACAATCAATCACTTCTCGTATATTTTTACCGATAAGTTCTGAACTATTGACAACCAGTAGCTCACCATTGCCACCATAGATATCGATATAATTACCTTCTTCATCGAGAATGAGGCCCAAATCGGGAATGACGGAGATAAAAGCTTTGAGCTTTTCGTTGGATGTTTTTAGCTGGGCATTCAAGACTTGTTCACGCTGCATTGAATACTCTCTTTCAATTGCTATACGAGATAAGCCAGTGAAGTGATCAATTAACTTAAGGTCTTCAGGTTCAGGGAAGCGAATCTCGGGGTAATAAATAGCAAAGGTGCCCAAAACCTCACCTGTTGAAGAGACAATGGGCGTCGACCAACAAGCGACTAGGTTGTGAGGTAAAGCAAGGCCTTTAAAGTCCGCCCACAAGGGGTCTGTAGCGATATCGGCAACAATCACCTGCCGCTTAGTAAACGCAGCCGTGCCGCAAGAGCCAACGCTTTCGCCTATTTCGACACCATTAACAGCGTCACAATATGCCTTAGGCAAACTCGGTGCTGCGCCGTGGTGTAAGTTGTTCCCTTTCAATAAAAGAATCGAGCTCTTGCCGGCCTTGCTTGCCAAGGCCTGCTCGATTGAACTACAGATTTCTTCCAAGCACTCTGGTAGAGACGCGCCCGACGAAACCATTTCGGTAATCGATTGCTGAGCGCGTAATAATTTCTCCAGGACCTCTTGATCCATAACGACCCTCTATTGCATTTATTATTGTTATTTGTCGTTGTTACAGTTAAGACTGTCATCAGTATAGTCGAGAGTCTGAATAAATGGCTATTATAGAATTCGCAATTAGTCACTCACCCTAACAATCCATAGCCATCCAAAATACTGTAATACGCTTTAATCCAAGGTATGCTGCTCTACTAAAATACCTTCAAAAACCAAAGATTTATAACCTACCACACCCACTACTTTACCGTTTTTACCATCAATAACTGGCGCACTCGCCAAGCCAAACTGATCAAATAAACGAGCACAATAGCGCACATCCATTTCAGGTGGGACACTGACAACGGGCTTAGACATAATTTCATAGACATTAACGCGATCAGGTGACTTATCTTTTGCCAATACCTTTTTAGCGATATCTGACAGCATCACAACGCCGTACTCGTCATCCTCATTACGTTTTTTGATAATCACGTAGCTAGCATTATGCTCTTTCATTTGAATCAAGGCGTCTTTAACGGTCATCATGCCGTCCATTTCAACGTAGTTACTCCGCATGACATCCTTAATTTTAACAACCGTTTTATTGGTATGACTCATAACTCTTCCTCGACTTTAGCTGCAATAGATTGTATTTGGTGCGAGACGCCCACAGCATCTTCAACATCTAACTGTACGGCAATTCCCGTACCCGGACTGGTATCGAATTCGCCTACCTGTCCAATAGTCTCTAATATATGCCGGCTTAAGTGCTCTTCAACTATAAACAGCAAGACATCCCGTTGAGTCTCCAGGGTCAGGCCAAAAAAAGTCTTACTCTTTTTAATCCCTTCGCCTCTGGCATGGTTGATCACTGTGGCACCAGTCGCCCCAGCTTTTCGCGCAGCCTTCATGACCTTATCGGTTTTGTCATCCTCTACAAACACCAGCAATAATTTAAAATGCATGTACTTTCCCCTATTCGAAATTCTCTACAAACTCTGTACAGAGCTTATTCAGCTTGTGCCAAGCCCTGTTGTTGGTTTCGCTTAGCCAAATACTCAGTAATTTGCGCATAGGCCATCACCGACATTATTGGAAATAAGCTAGCAAAAGCGATTAAACCAAAACCATCAATCAAAGTGCTTCGCCCAGGTACTGTTTCAGCTAAGCCTAAACCCAAGGCTGCAACCAAAGGCACAGTTACAGTAGATGTCGTTACACCACCTGAGTCATAAGCCAAAGGCACGATCAGTTTGGGTGCAAAACAAGTTTGAATTACGACGACCACATAACCAGAGATAATAAAATAATGGATCGGAATTCCGGTAACGATACGATAAGTTCCTAAGGAAATACCTACTGCTACACCAATTGCGACGGCAATACGCAAACCCCAAATGCCGATCGCACCACCCGATACTTCATTCGCCTTGATCGCTACAGCTATTAGAGAGGGCTCTGCTATCGTGGTACTAAATCCTATGGCAAAGGCGAACAGATAGACCCAATAATAATCAAACCACTGAAGTGCATCGGCACCAATATCCCTCGCTCCTGCTATAAAAGCTGGATCAGTCAACTGTTGCGCCATTAATTTACCTAAGGGAAATAAGGCTCTTTCCAAACCGAGTAAAAATAGCGATAACCCGATCAGCACGTACAAGAAACCAAACAGCACCCTTTTCATATTGGGTATAGGCTTGCGAATCACAAGAAATTGAAAGCCAAACAATATAGCCGCGATAGGAATCACGTCTTTAATCGTGGCGAACGTAATGTCGATAATATCGTTGAGAAGTTCCATTAAGCGCCGAGCTCACTATATGATCATGCCGTAAGCCATCACGAATATCATCGGAGATAGCGACGCAAATGCGATTAATCCAAAACCATCAATCATCGGATTTCGGCCCTTGATTGATGAAGCCAAACCTACGCCCAACGCAGTCACCAGAGGAACAGTAATCGTTGAGGTTGTCACACCGCCCGAGTCATATGCAATCCCGATAATTTCCTTTGGTGCGAAACTCGTCATAATCACAACTAGAATATAGCCGCCAATAATCATCCATTGGATCGACCAGCCTGCAATAATACGCACCACACCCAGAACGATCGCCAAGCCTACAGAAAAAGCCACCGTAAATCGTAAGCCACTGGCATAACTTGTTTTAGCGGCTTCAGTTGCTTCGATCATGCCGCCTTCTGCGGCGACCGTTGCGGCTTCTGCAGCGACTGCTATCAAGGCAGGTTCAGCTATTGTCGTACCAAAGCCCAATGCAAAAGCAAAAGCAATCAGCCAAGCGACACTACCCTTCTTTGCTAAGGCATGAGCCATTGACTCACCGATCGGAAATAAGCCCATTTCCAGACCGAAAATGAAAAACGTCAAGCCAAGCAATACAAATATGACACCAATAATCATATCGACCAGGTTAGGTATCGGCTGCTGAAGTACTGCAAATTGAAAAAATGCAATAACAATTATGATCGGCGCCAGGTCTCTGAGACTACCTAGCATTGAACGAAAAATAGCGAGTATGCCTTGCTGCAAACTAAGTTCCCTTAATCTATACAAAGTTAGAAGTTGATAGCCCAAACAAGGTTTAGGCCCTAGAAACAAAACTCTAGAAATGAGTATAGGCCAATACTCACAAAGTGAAATTGACCTAAGACAATTTGAAAGCGCTTAGAGACCTTTACTTGTAGGTTTTACAAGGCCCAAGAACTCACTTAATCAGCAGCGACAAGCGTCGAATTACTTAACACTTATGATGTGACTTGCATCACAAAAAGAACCAATCATTACGATAAGCTACTGAAAAACATCACCAGACCTGAATAAAGTATTGTTATTGCATCAAGACTCTAGATTCTTAATCGACGCTTATTTCGAGGTGTATAAGATGTCTATTGTCAAAAGTCTCTTCCTATTTTTAGTTCTAATATTATCATCCAATCAAGCACTTTCACTTTCATGCGGAAGCAGTCTCAGAACAGCCGATCTAAGTCCTGCAACGAACTGTATAACGGGCCTAGGAAACCCCAGCATTAGTGCTATTAACGCCTTGTTTGACACCCCCCCTAGCTGGCAAAGAGTTAGCTCAGTAGAAGACAATACCTCTGGTGGTAGCGATGGCTGGTTTGGGGTGTCACTGGATCCAAACTCTAACTGGGGACAGAGCAATGTTTCTGGTGAATGGAGCTTAGATTCTGCCTTCTGGGATGCTTACAATGAGGGTGTAATATCAATGCGCGTAGGGAATGGAGGCGGAGACCCCGACTTTTTTGCTTGGAAACTGTCCGATGGAGCATCGACAGGAAGTTTCAGCTACGAGCGTCTAGCCGGTGGTGGAGGTGGTTTATCAAACCTAAAACTATGGGGACGAGTTACCGAAGTTATTCGCATTGAAGAACCTGCAAATATCGCACTCTTTATCATTGGCTTATTTGGCTTATTTGCCTCCAGACGCTTTAGCCAAACACACCCTTAATGTACATATGCGCAAGTTCACATTCACACAATTAACTGTCAGATTAGTTTACCCCCCCATAACAAAACCTTATTTTTTACACTTAAAAAGCATGATAATTAATTGTAGTTAAAGACAGAGGCAAATCATTGGTACAATTTATGCGTTAAAACCCTTATGTAAAATTATTAACAGGGAATATCATGAAAAATACTCTTAAAATAATATCAGGTATTGCGTTACTAAGCTTTGCCAGCCAATCTTTTGCAGCGATTTGTACTAGCGAAGGGCGAACTGCAGAGTTAACCATATCCACCGTCTGTGAATCTGGTAATGGAAACCCACACACTAACGATATCAACAATCTGTATGGTGACACACCTAGCTGGGAAAAAGTATCTGACATCGCAGGGTTTGAAGGTACTGACCTAAGCTTAGCTGATGGCCCATTACGAATCGGTTTAAATACAGGTTCTCTTTGGGGAAGCACCGACGTTACCGGAATATGGGGCATTCACAGTTCATTTTGGAGTCAGTTTGATGAAGCAGTGATCTCAATGCATGTTGGCGGAAACCCTCAAGATAACACTTCTGACTTCTTCGCATGATCCATTGCAACAAGCTCAACAACTGGCACGTTTGATTACAATCAAAGCTACGGAAATGGTGGCGGCTTATCTAACTTTATGCTTTGGGGAAGAAACACGGGTAACACAGTTGAGACTCCCGAGCCAGGCAGCATAGCTTTACTTGCTCTAGGCTTACTAGGTTTAGGTTTCTCTAGAAAGCTCTCTCAGCAGTAATAGTAAAAAATACGTTCTGGGTATTGATTACCCAGAAACACCTTACTTCTTACCCTCATAGATGACACCAGCACTGAGAATCACCAGATCAAGCTCTACGATAAACTAAAGATTGAGCTCACCGAAACTCTTATTGAAGTCCCTTAACTGATCATCTCCCCGGTCATACTCCGCCTGCCATAAAAGATCTTTATAATCTGATAGGACACGCTCTATAGATCGACTTAACTCATCGAAGTCTCCGTCCGCGACATAGATGGCCGCACGTACAATTCGATTTGTTACACGCCAATTTGTTTTAACAAACAAGGCCTCAATTTCATCTTTGGCCAGCAACCACTGCTTGCCAAAATCTCGCTCTAACTTATTTTGAATATCACCCAACAACTGCATTTCCACCTCACGAGGTTTGATTAAAAAGTGTCAGTTAAACCTCACTTAGCTACCAAGGCAGAACATCCCCATTTGAATGCCAGAACGTACCAGTATTCGTAAGATTCAACTCATCTACTCTCTGAGCTAAACGCTCAGCAGCTTGATCAGGGGTAATGTCGCCATAGCCTCCTATCATTTCAGTACCCACTAGACCCGGGTGGAAGACTCCGACAGCAATACCTTGATCTTCTAGATCCATCGCGAGAGAAACTGAGGCGATATTTAAGGCACACTTAGACATGCGGTAGCCATAGCGACCGCCACTGCTATTATCAGCTATGGATCCCATTCTACTGGTGATGATGGCAACCTTACCACCACTATCCAAATTGCCGAGAAGCGCCTCTGTTACTCGCAAGGGGCCTAATGCATTCACGCGAAACTGCTCTTCGAGCTGATCATAGTCGATATGCCCCAATACCTCATCTCGAAGAATTCCGGCGTTATTAATAAGAAGGTCTAATTTCACACCTTGAAGCTCAACACCTAGTCTAGCCACATCCTCTGCTTTGCTGACATCGATTCCTGCGATTATCTGGCACCCCAACGACAACAACTCTTCACTAGCTTCACGACAGACGGCATACACCGAGTAACCTTTAAACTTATAGTACTGACAGAAAGACAAGCCAATACCACGATTTGCTCCGGTTACAAGTATATTTTTTGACATGATATCTCCTACGAAATCTATTGGTGAAGCCGATAATAATATATAGAATATAACGTTATCGATTTATCTAAGGAGATGCAATGAGTCACGAAGCAACTAAAGCTTTACGCAGCATGCAACATCATAAGTTAGTATTACCTGAGCATATGAACCACCAAGGCTCCTTGTTTGGTGGCAACTTGCTGATGTGGATAGACGAAGTCGCCTATATGACGGCCGCCCTTCACTACCCAGGGCTGCGATTCGTTACCGTTGCACTCGATAATGTTGAATTCAAACATCGAATCGACTGTGGCGAAATAATTTGTTTTAAGGTCGACCTTGAGCGACAGGGAAACTCTTCAATTACTTATTTTATTTCAGTACGAAACGCTCGCGAAGACAAAGATACAGTTTTATTTGAAACTCGAATCACATTTGTATGCATTGATGAACTGGGTAATAAATGCCCTATTGAGTAACTACCAAGTAAATTACGACTTAAGATATAAGCATAAGTAAGGTCTAAGGCTAATCATGAATTCTTTACAAAACAACCATCCACAAAACTTTATCTCTGACTTTTTTAAGCTTGAGTCTGCCGGTGGAATATTACTAATTTTTGCAGCAGTCCTTGCCTTAGTGTTTGCTAATACGCCCTTATCTTCAATTTATGAATTGCTGCTATCAACCCCTGTAGAAGTCAAGATTGGCGCACTGGAAATCGCGAAGCCATTACTGCTATGGATTAATGATGGCCTGATGGCGGTATTCTTCTTTTTAGTCGGATTAGAACTAAAAAGAGAGCTATTAGAAGGCGAACTTTCCGACAAGCGAAATATAGTCTTACCCGGAATCGGCGCACTGGGTGGCATGCTATTTCCTGCACTTATATATGTTTACTTTAATTACGAAGACCCTCAGGCCCTTAGTGGTTGGGCCATTCCTGCTGCAACCGATATTGCTTTTGCCCTTGGTGCCCTGACGCTTCTTGGTTCCAGAGTTCCTACCTCGCTTAAAATATTCCTTACCTCTTTAGCAATTTTTGATGATATTGGCGCGATTCTGATCATCGCATTGTTTTACACGGATAAATTATCGCTAAGCGCGTTAATAATCGTTGCAGGCTGCATCCCTTTCCTAATTATCATGAACAAACGAAATGTCATCTCCAAAAGTGCTTATATTTTTATCGGTATCATTATGTGGGTTGCAACGCTTAAATCGGGCGTTCATGCGACACTTGCAGGTGTAGTTCTAGCGATATTCATTCCTATGAAATCTAGAGAGAACCCTTCGTTCTCGCCGCTTAAAGATCTGGAGCATGACCTTCACTCAGTCGTTGCTTTTGGAATTCTCCCCGTCTTCGCCTTCGCCAATGCTGGAATCAATCTATCAGGTATAGGTTTAGAGCAAATGCTTCATAACGTCCCCGTTGGCATCGCGCTAGGCTTGTTTGTCGGTAAGCAAGTGGGGATATTCGGTTTATGCTGGCTTGCCATTAAACTTAAACTAGCCCAACTACCTTCTGGCATGAACTGGCTTAGCCTGTATGGCACAGCGGCACTCTGTGGTATTGGCTTTACAATGAGCTTGTTTATTGGCTCACTTGCCTTTGAAGAAAGCGGAGTCAACATGATCTTTGATGAACGCCTTGGTATCGTCGTGGGTTCGCTGATATCTGGTATATTCGGCTTCTTTATCCTGAACAAAGCATTACCGAAATAACTGCTAGCTAAATTAGACTATATTCGCTAGCAAGCCTTTCATGGGGTCACATCAGACATAGATATAAGTGTCGATATTTTTTACAACCTATGAAAAACAACAAGACAAAAA
>NZ_LWFZ01001479.1:0-772 GCF_001635225.1 Oleiphilus sp. HI0086 | reverse complement strand
CGAATAGAGCCGCCGGTATCGGTTGCGGTTGCTATTGGCACAAGTCGAGCGGCAACGGCAGCTGCTGAACCGCCAGATGAACCACCGGGTACAAGTTGCTCTTCTTGGCTCCAAGGGTTGATAACTTTGCCAAAATAACTTGTCTCGTTAGATGAGCCCATCGCGAATTCATCCATGTTTGTTTTACCTAAACAAACTGCGCCCGCATTTTTAAAATTGCTGACGATGGTGGCGTCATAAGGCGGAATAAAGTTATCTAGCATTTTTGAGGCGCAGGTAGTTAACACGCCTCGGTGCAGAAGATGTCCTTATGTGCAAAGGGAATACCTGTCCAGGGTGTTGCCTTGCCGCTTGCGATAATCTCATCGGCTGCTTTCGCCTGTGCAAGCGCTTGTTCTTCGGTAACGGTAATGAAACTATTATATTGGCCGTCAAGCTTCTTGATTCTGTCTAGAAAGTATTGGCTGAGCTCGAGGCTTGAAAACTCGCCGCTAGCAAGCCCTGTTGATAATTGTTTTACAGTTTTGTTTAGCATGTTTAGTTAGCTTTCGAATAGAGTGAATGTTGTGCTATCGATAATAATGTGATGTTGCTAATGGATAGGTGGACGTTCACCTTACTCAATAACCTTTGGCACAAGAAATAAACCGTCTTCAGTGTTGGGGGCGACAGTTTGGAGCTTTTCTCTTTTATCGCTTTCAGTGACAACATCTGGACGTAGAACCTGTACAGCATCCATTGGGTGAGCCATTGGTGGAATGTCTTCAGTATT
>NZ_LWFZ01001478.1:0-1947 GCF_001635225.1 Oleiphilus sp. HI0086 | reverse complement strand
AGCGAGCAACTATCAATGATATTGTCAGCGAAAGTGGCCTGTCTGTAGGTACTTTTTATAATCACTGCGGTGATAAAGACACGATCTTTTCTGAGCTGCTCACTGGCTTTTTAATGAAAGTGCGCACGACTTTGAGCCAGGCGCGTCAAAGTGCAACAACTTTGGAAGGCTTTATCAAAGGTGCTTTTCTCGCTTACAGTAAACTGATCTCTCAGTACCCCAAAATGCAGCTGATGATTTCAAAAAATGCCCCAGTGTTTAAGCAGGTGCTATCAGAAAAAGAAGAGCTTACCGAGATTATTGACGACTTGTCTCGTGATATGCAGCTTGCTGTTGAGGTGGGAATGGCGCCTAAGTTCCCTGTATCGATGATGACGTCTGCAATGATCGCTTCGAGCATTGACATTTTTTCTGTCAGTGATGATGAGTACTCAGCTAAAGAGAAGGCTGAGTTTCTAGGGAATTTATTTATAGGTGGAATTGAGCGAATGGCTTCAAAGTAATTGTCTGATATAAAAGATAAATTACCTCCATTTAATGTCTAATAACTAGAACAAAATTCCACTTCAACTAAAATAAATTTGCTAATTTCTGAACTTTTTAGATTGGCCTGGGTCTTTAACAATATCCCGATCACAAAATTCGGGAATTAATAATGAGCAACTACTTTAGTTAACCGTTACTTTTTAGATGAATTACACAGGGTTAAAACAATGAATAACGCAAAAATCTTAAGCAAATCAGCAATCGCAAGCATGGTCGCAATGGGTGTTATGGCTGCGTCAACTGACGCACTAGCAGGCAAGCCTGGTTTTGAAAAATGTCAGGGTATTGCTAAAGCCGGTATGAATGACTGTGGTACCTCAAAGCATAGTTGTGCTGGCCAAGCTGCTAAAGACGGTGACCCTGAGGAATGGGTATATGTTCCAGAAGGCACTTGTTCAAAAATTGTAAATGGTAAAGTGAAGTAAGTTACTTAGCACTTCTATCGGTGGCATTAACTGATGAATCATATCTTATCGCAGGGAATGCCAACCGATCATCCTGCTTCTCCTGAGCCACAAGCGCTTCAGGGTGCAGGTATAGGTTTACGTTCTGCACACTATCAAACGATTCTGAATTCACGCCCTGATATCCCCTGGTTTGAAGCACTAAGCGACAATTATATGAGCGACGGTGGTCAGCCTCTTGATTACCTGGAGCAGGTTCGGGATTTATACCCGGTTACCTTTCATGGTGTCGGCATGTCTTTAGGCTCAACTGATCCCTTAGATCAATCCTACCTCAAACGCTTAAAGTCACTTATAGAACGCTTTCAACCAACGCTGGTGTCTGATCACTTGTGTTGGGCTTCTTTTGATGGCGTACATGGTAATGAACTATTTCCCATGCCTTATACCATGGAGGCAATTAAGCATATCGTCTCACGAATTGACCAAGTTCAGAATTATCTGGGACGTCGTATATTGGTCGAAAATGTTTCGAGCTATTTAAGTTTTACAGTTGATGCGATGGCAGAAGTGCAGTTTTTGTCCGAGGTCGCCGAGCAGGCTGACTGCGATATTTTATGTGATGTGAATAATATCTATGTCAGCGCAATGAACCACAAATTTGATCCGCAAGAATACATTCGGGCTTTGCCTGTAAAACGCATAAAAGAAATGCACTTGGCGGGCTTCGAAGATCAGGGCACGCACTTGCTCGATACGCATGGCGCAAGAGTGCACGGACCGGTTTGGCAACTTTACCAAACAGCGTTGGAGCGATTTGGCCCTATTCCTACTTTGATTGAATGGGATACTGATATTCCGGATTTTTCCGTTCTGCAGGAAGAGCAGAGCAACGCAGCCCGCATGATGGCTCAGTGCTCAAAGTATTCCAGTCTTGCTTCTGCAGAGCAGGTATCCAGGTAATGAAGCTTGCGAACATTCATCAAGCCTTTATTTC
>NZ_LWFZ01001477.1:0-1120 GCF_001635225.1 Oleiphilus sp. HI0086 | reverse complement strand
AGGCCTAAGCTATCCGCGACATCTCGGACACTGCGCCCTTTATCAACAACTTCTTGTGCAACTTCGAGTCTAAATTCTGGAGAGTATGTTGGTCTTGTTCGTTTGCTCATTTTGATACCTAGTTAGTTGATGGTGATAATATCACCTCTAATTAGGTGGCCAAAATTAGTGTGCCACTACAGCAGCGTTAGCGGCCATGGAGTGTATTTAACAAAGGATTGTTGCTGCGATGCAAATGGACTTGGATGAAAGAGAAAGCCTAGCAGCTCTTCAAACCTATTTTTGGCTATTCCATGCCATAGCTTCCCCGTTTCTAGGGTTTATTTTCGTAACACATGTCTTCCTTCGTGGACTGTGCCTTATTGCCCAAGATACCTTCGTACTTCATCTTCCAGCTCTCAATATAAACCGATAAAGGATTTCAGTGATGTCTATGTCTCCGTGTAGTTATGCATGTTCTCAGTATGAAGTGAGTTCAGCTCAGCGAGATAGTTACAGTGTATTAAATAACTTACGTTGTTTACTGTTGGTGATTTTTCTTCTTTTATCAGCAAGCTTGTCGGCAAATACTCGAACTATCATTGTTGATACTGACATAACTCAGGGAGCAGATTATTCGAGCCTATCAGAAGCTATTTTAGGGGAGACTGGAACGCTCTCTGCCCCACTAACGATTCGTGTCAGAGCATCATCAGGCCTACCAGATACTATGAAGGTAAGAATTGATGATATTGAGACGACGACTGATTCGCCGCTCACTATCATATTTGAAGCTGGTTATATTCTTGACCATACGGCTACAAAGGATAATCAATACGCGGTTGATATTAGAAGTGACTATGTCAATTTGCTTGGAGAAGGTGGAAAGATAGTCGTTCGAAATAATGGCTATAATTTGGCGGTAGGGGTTTCTAGTGGTGAAAAAGAAACTGCCGATTCGTTGATCACAATTAGTAATATGATTATCGAGGGAGTTAGTTCGGGCTATCGAACTAATTTCGGTATTTGGGCAAGGGCTAAGAATACTAAGCATGTGCTAAAGAACAACGTAATTTATGGGTTCATTGGCGAGGGTGCGTATGGTGTCAAACTTAATGGGGAAGGGTATGTTTACAATAAT
>NZ_LWFZ01001476.1:0-431 GCF_001635225.1 Oleiphilus sp. HI0086 | reverse complement strand
TGGGTAATATGATGTCCGCCACCAAAATTCACCCATTCAAGCCGAGGTAGAATGTCAGCAAATTGTTTTTCAATTTCGGCAAGTGTTCTATCAAGCGCGTCAAAACCTTGTTCGCATAAGGTATGAAAGTGTAAACCGCTTATACCATCCAGGCTACAATCTTTAAACGCCGATCTTGGAATCCCCAGACGTGAGCCTGGCGCACAAGGGTCGTAGATCGGTGTTGTGCCCTCGGAGTGCAAAGGGTTGATCCTTAAACCGAACTCTAAGTCAGGCCGAGCCTGTTTGGCTCGTTTGGCATTCTCTTTAAATCGCTCCCACTGACCGAACGAGTTGAACACGACGTGTTTCGAGATTGCCATAATCTCTTCTAAGTCATGCTCAGTGTAGGCGGCTGAAAAGGTATGAACCTCTTGACCCAAGTCTTTGCC
>NZ_LWFZ01001475.1:0-1126 GCF_001635225.1 Oleiphilus sp. HI0086 | reverse complement strand
AGAACGTATTTGAAGAAACGCCTGAGCATGCGAAGCGAATTATTTTGGCTACGCCGGTACTGACACCTGCGAAGTTTAGCTGCTTTACCTCGGATAAAGATGGTTTTGAACATGCCTTAATTAGCCTTCAGTACAAGGAAGAGACTGGCTTAAGGCAAGCAATTGTTGATGTGTGCCAGCAAGCAGAAGAAGCTGTTAGACAAGGCAAGGTTGCGCTTGTTTTGTCGGATAAAGATATCGAACCTGGCTTATTACCACTAAATGCCTTTATGGCAACGGGTGCAGTGCATCACCACTTGGTTGAGAAGGGCTTACGTTGCGACTCGAATATTATTGTGGAGTCTGGTTTTGCCCGTGACCCTCATCACTTCGCGGTGTTGTTTGGTTTTGGTGCTACGGCAGTCTTCCCTTACTTGGCTTATCAGGTTATGAGTGACCTGATCAGTACGGGTGAGATGCTGATGGACCCAATCGAGGCGAAAAATAATTATCGTCGCGGTATTGGTAAGGGCTTGTTGAAGATCTTATCGAAGATGGGTATTTCTACAATTGCTTCTTACCGTGGCGCTCAATTGTTTGAAGCAGTAGGTCTTGCAGACGATGTTGTTGACCTATGCTTTAAAGGTGTCGCAAGTAGAATTCAGGGTGCTGATTTTGAAGACCTGCAATCAGAGCAAGCACTGTTGGCTAAAGAAGCTTTCAAGGCGCGTAAATCGATCCAGCCAGGTGGTTTACTGAAGTTTGTTCACGGTCAGGAATATCACGCCTTTAACCCGGATGTTGTCAATACAATTCAGCAAGCAGTTGAGTCGGGCGATTACTCTGTTTACCAGAAGTACGCAACCTTGGTAAATGAACGTCCAGCGTCATCCTTAAGGGATTTGTTTGCTTTAAGTGATTCTGCTAAAGAGATTCCTTTAGACGAAGTAGAGCCGGTAGAGAATATCTTCCCTCGTTTTGACTCGGCAGCAATGTCTTTGGGAGCTTTGTCTCCTGAAGCACATGAAGCACTTGCTGTTGCAATGAACCGTCTAGGTGGCCGCTCTAACTCTGGAGAGGGTGGTGAAGATGCAGCGAGATTTGGTACGGAAAAACGTTCCAAGATCAAGCAGATCGCATCAGGCCG
>NZ_LWFZ01001474.1:0-523 GCF_001635225.1 Oleiphilus sp. HI0086 | reverse complement strand
TGCCTATTATAGGTTATATAGGTACTAGGTTTAGCTTTTTGGGGCCTCGTGCCAGCTATATCATACATCAGAGTGCTGAACTGGAAGCTTTGGCACTCATCACCTATAAGTCGGTCGGTTACAAACCGAACGACTCAAAGCATCTTGACGGAATGACGAGGCGCCAGAACTCATTGTTTGGCGGTCTGAGTACAAGCCTCAAAAAAGACAGACTGTCGTACACACTTAGCTATCTTCATGATTTACAGAACCATTCAGGCGGACAAGATTTCACCCTTGCAATGTCATACCGTTACAATTACGGGCCATTTTTTTTGACTCCAAAGATCTCTTTAAACTATTTGGATAGCGCGTACAGTAACTACTATTTTGGCGTGCGCGATCACGAATCCAATTCAGATAGACAAGCTTACACTCCCAACACGTCGATCAATCCGTCTGTTAGCCTTAACTTTGCAACGCCAATTTTTCTCAAAGGCTTTACCCGTGCCAGCGTGACACATTCCTGGCTGGACTCCTCGCT
>NZ_LWFZ01001473.1:0-858 GCF_001635225.1 Oleiphilus sp. HI0086 | reverse complement strand
TTCTTATTACTTAAAGCGTGCTCAAAGCTATGCCGCTCTAGGCCAATCTAGCTATGCCATTGATGATTATCGCTATAGCATGCGTTTACTACCAACAAGTATTGCTGCCCTACAATTAGGAGAGCTATACAGCGAGTCTCAGAATCAGGAACAAGCACTTAAGTACTATGCACAAGCAGCCCAGGCGCAAGGCGATATAGGTCAACAGGCAAAACTAAAACTGGCCCTAATCGAAATTAAGCAAACACCGGAAAAATACTTAAAGGCCAAGCATGTTCAAGACCCTAAAGGGCCTTTATTGGTGACAATAGAAAACCATAGTCCACTGAACATTGGCGCTCTACAGTTGCGCACGCAGCTAATTGACGCAAATGGAAAAGTAATTAAGATTGAAGAATGGTCAATTAACGAAACGATTCCGGCGCAAAAACGCAGCCCCTACTATCCTGCCAAAGTTGTTTATCACTTAAAAACAGGCGAAAAGGTTAAAACCAGCATTAGCTCGGTGACACTTGAATAGAAACACCAATTAGGAACCGTTTTGTTTGCTTGATATCCATTGGCGAGTATTAGCACCAAGTACCAGTAAAGCCGGTGTTAGAAACAAGGTGAGGACTGTGGCAAACGCCAATCCACCAGCAATGGCACTAGATAACTGAGTCCACCACTGTGTAGAAGGTGCACCAAAAGCTACGTCGCGATTGATAAAGTCGATATTCATCGATAAGACCATCGGTATCAAACCAAGAACAGTGGTTCCTGCAGTCAATAACACGGGTCGCATACGAATCTCACCCGTCATCAAAGCCGCCTGATAAGGGCTAACTCCATTGTTGATATACGAGTTATAGGTATCAA
>NZ_LWFZ01001472.1:0-812 GCF_001635225.1 Oleiphilus sp. HI0086 | reverse complement strand
GCTTGTTTTAACTGGGAAGCTACGAAATACGCATTGGCTCTCCTCACTTTGGTCAAGATCGTCTTCTTCAACTGCTTCAGCAGTAACAGGGAAGGATAGCTGCCAGTCAGCGTCATTCTGAACCGCTTTAATGAAGTCTTCGGTAATTAGTAATGAAAGATTGAACTGACGTAGTCGGCCGTCTTCACGTTTTGCACGTACGAAGTCCAGAACGTCAGGGTGGTGTACATCAAAGGTCGCCATTTGCGCACCACGACGCCCACCAGCAGATGAAACGGTGAAGCACATCTTGTCAAAGATATCCATGAAAGATAGAGGGCCTGAAGTGGTTGCACCTGCACCAGCAACGTAAGCACCTTTAGGGCGTAGCGTTGAAAACTCATAACCAATACCGCAACCAGCTTTAAGAGTTAGGCCTGCTTCATGGTTTTTGAGCAAGATATCATCCATTGAATCGAACACAGTACCCGAGACAGTACAGTTAATGGTTGATGTTGCCGGCTTATGCTCGCCTGCGCCGGCATTAGACATGATTCGGCCGGCTGGAATAACGCCGTTTTCTAGTGCCCACTTGAAGTCGTTGTAGACGGTTTCTCTTTTGCCCTCTTCTTCTACAGATGAAAGCGCTTTGGCAACACGCTCATAGGTAGCGTCAATGTTTTGATCGACGGTCCGACCAGTTTTAGGATTTAGCTGGTACTTAGTGTGCGAGGTATCATGAGAGGCGTCGTGAAATGGTCGTGGAGAGACCAGTGGTGCGACGTTGGCGTTCATGTATGATCTCTATCTGGAATATCATTTTTTCAGTTGTT
>NZ_LWFZ01001471.1:0-1218 GCF_001635225.1 Oleiphilus sp. HI0086 | reverse complement strand
TAAGTAGTTCTTGTTGAAGAATATCGTTCGTTTGTGCTGACATATAGTGGTTCGTTTTTATCTAGGTTTGAGACTTTGGTGCAAAAAAAGGGGAGTCAAATGACTCCCCTTTCGGTTTAGGCTGCGAATTATGCCACAGACAGACTAGGTTCTGAAGAAACGAACCAATTGTTGCATCTTACTCGCCTGGTCACTCATAGACCTTGACGCAGCGGCAGTTTCTTCAACCAATGCTGCGTTTTGTTGTGTCATCTCATCCATTTGCGAAATGGCCTGGTTGATCTGTCCAATTCCGTTAGATTGTTCTTTGGCAGCAACATTGACGCTTTCTATACGGCGTGCAACTTGCTCTACGGAGTGGACGATGCCATTTAAGGTTTCACCTGTCTGATTGACTAACATTGAGCCTGACTCGACTTTATTGACACTGTCGCGAATAAGGTCTTTGATCTCTTTCGCGGCACTGGCGGAGCGTTGGGACAAGGTTCGAACTTCACCTGCCACCACTGCAAAACCACGTCCGTGTTCACCTGCCCTTGCGGCTTCCACAGCTGCGTTAAGTGCCAATAAGTTAGTTTGGAAAGCTATCTCATCAATGACGCCGATAATGTCATTAATCTTGTTGCTGGATTCAGAAATTTCTTTCATCGCCTCAACCGCCTGATTAACAACTTGTCCGCCTGACTCGGCTTTCACACGAGCATCGTTAGCTTCGTAGTTTGCATCGTCTGAGTTCTTCTCGCTTTCTTTCACCGTACTGGTAATTTCTTCCATGCTGGCAGCGGTTTCTTCCAGAGAGCTGGCCTGGCTTTCTGTTCGGTTGCTTAGGTCGACGCTGCCTTGTGAGATCTCATTAGCGGACTCATTTACAGAGCTTGATATGCCCATGATTTCACTTAGAACAGAACTCAATTTGCTAAGCGTGGCATTAGCATTGTTAGCGATATTCTCAAAATCACCCTGGTAATTAGTAGAGAGTGCCTGACTCAAATTACCTTGAGCCATTTCTTCAAAGAGCTTGCTCATATCAGAAATGAAGGTGTCGGTATTATCGAGTACGTCATTTAGTCCTGTACTCAATTGCTTGAAGAAGCCTTCCTTACCGGCTATAGCGATTCGCTGAGACAAGTCACCAGCTCTTGCAGCGTTTACGATGTTATCAACTTCTTGCTGAATCATGACCTCATTGGTACGGTCGAACCATTCAACGACTGTTCC
>NZ_LWFZ01001470.1:0-849 GCF_001635225.1 Oleiphilus sp. HI0086 | reverse complement strand
GATATAGCTTCAAGGTATTCAAACCGGATTCTGAGCAATCATTGCAGTCTCGACGAAACGCGTTCAAGACAATTATCTCTCCCAAGTCGACTATTGCCGAGGTAAATACTTCGTTCTTGGGAAGAGTGCGAACCCATCCTCTATTTTTAACCCCGCTTGAGCTTAACTGAAATTCACTTACTCTCTGCCTGGAAAAGTCATCTATCAGACCATAAACTGAGGAGCCAGCCGAAAAGAATAACCAAACCTTTCCCTCAGAACCTCTTTTGAGTAAAGGTTTGTGAGAAATTGCACCTCTGCCTGCAAATAGTTTAGCTAGCTGAGGGGTCATATAGCGTTCTCGATGAGAGGAATACTTACCCGCTCTTGAAGAGGTGGCTGTATCCAGGGATCTAGTAAAGGTAAGAGAATACAAGCTGCCACTTTCCTGAACTCTAGATGCCTCAATCGTTCCGAAATACAAGAGATCAGTTAGGCCGTCTTGATCAATATCTGCTGCCGAAATCCCAGCTATATGACCACTCTTTACCTCAGGTCGAAATTGACGAAGCCAGACTTCTTTATCTAATGTCATTGTCTGCAAGTCATAAAAAAATAAGCCGGGCCGCAGTGTTCCTTGCCCTGCCCCAAAAGCCAAATACCAAAGAGGATCCCCACCAAAAGCATCGGGAAGAGTCAGGGCGGTAGGCTTGCTTGTACACGGCCCCATTGAAGTGTGTTTAAATTCAGCCAATAAAGAAGGTGTTTGTGCAGGGTCCGTAATATCGAATAATAGACACCTATTACTATGCTCACGACTCTGGCTACTATTGGTTCCCATACCCACCAGCAACAAAGTCCCCCAAGCTT
>NZ_LWFZ01001469.1:0-9912 GCF_001635225.1 Oleiphilus sp. HI0086 | reverse complement strand
TTACTAGACCATGAAAGCTATCAATATGCCGAAGCCAAAGCCTTGCTGGGGAAACTAAAGGCAGATCATATTCCTGTTATTTTTGCCACCAGTAAAACTCGTACCGAGGTGCTCAAGCTCAGAAAAGCAATCAAAAACCAGCAACCGTTTATTGTTGAAAATGGCGCTGCTGTCTTGATCCCTACGGACTATTTTCCCTGTAAACCAGAAGCTTGCTACGAGCAAAACGGATACTGGGTTTATGGCTTATCAGAAACACGTCAACACTGGCTCGGTATTCTCGAACAAGCCAAAAAGGATTTTCCGCAGCAATTTAACCATTTTGCAGCGATGAGCGAGCAAGCGCTTGCCGAGCTAACAGGGCTTAGCGTCGAGCAAGCCAAGCAAGCGAATGAGCGCGAGTACAGTGAGCCAATTCAATGGCTAGGCAATCATTCCGATAAGCAATCCTTCATTACTTATCTGGAAAATAAGGGAGGCACCGTTCTTCAAGGAGGGCGTTTCCTATGCTTGAACGGAGATCACGATAAAGGCCGAGCCTTATCTTGGCTGGTCAAACAGTTCATTAATTTTTCCATTCCCTGCGACTTAAAAACACTCGCAATTGGCGATAGTCTTAATGATGTCGCCATGTTGGAGCTTGCTGATAGAGCGCTCATTATCCGCTCTCCAGCTCACGCTCCACCAAGTTTAGCCCGTACTAGTGGCTACCAAGTTAGCGAGCATTGTGGCCCGAAAGGCTGGGCCCAAGGCGTAAACAACATTATCTACAGTTAGAGAGAAAATCATTATGGCTGATTTCTATCAAAACGGCATTGTCACCACCCTACACAACCTATCACGTCGCCCTCTGGATGATTTGGAAGATGAGTTAAGGGGCTTTAGTAAACAACGCCCCATGTCCTTGATTCTTCCATCTCTTTTCTCCGAACTCGAAGGTGAGGCACTACCCAAGATCGTCAGCCACCTCGAAGGTGCCGACTATCTATCAGAAATCGTTATTGGCTTAGATCGAGCTAACGAGGCGCAGTACCGGCACGCTTTAAAGTTCTTTGGCCAATTACCGCAACATCACCGCGTCCTCTGGAATGAAGGTCCACGACTCAAAGCGATTGATGCTGAATTACAAGCCTTAAACCTGGCACCAAAAGAGTTAGGAAAAGGACGAAATGTTTGGTACTGCATGGGCTACACGCTAGCGTCTGACCGATCTGAATCAGTCGCTCTGCACGATTGCGACATTGTTACCTATGACAGAGAACTATTAGCAAGACTGATCTACCCGGTTGCCAACCCTCGCTTCAACTATGAGTTCTGTAAAGGTTTCTATGCTCGCGTTGCTGAAGGCAAAATAAATGGCCGCGTTAGCCGTTTGCTGGTAACGCCGCTATTACGAGCCTTAAAGAAAGTCTATGGCGAATTAGAGTATCTACAATTTATGGATAGCTTTCGTTACCCACTCGCCGGTGAGTTTTCCTTCCGTAAAGATGTGCTTAACGACATTCGCATTCCCAGCGACTGGGGTTTGGAAATAGGTGTGCTTTCTGAGATGCACCGCAACTACGCCAACAATAGGCTGTGCCAGGTAGACATTGCCGATGTTTACGACCACAAACACCAGGACTTGTCAGCTGAAAATGATCAGGGAGGCTTATCCAAGATGTCGATCGATATCTCAAAGGCCTTATTTAGAAAACTGGCAACTCACGGCAAGACCTTTAACACTGAAACATTCCGCTCAATTAAAGCGACCTACTTTAGAATCGCGCTCGATTTTGTCGAAACTTATCACAACGATGCTTTGATGAATGGCTTGTCGCTGGATATTCATCAGGAAGAAAAAGCCGTCGAGCTTTTTGCTCACAACATCATGAAAGCTGGTGAAGCCTTCCTCGAGAAGCCGATGGATACCCCTTTCATTCCTAGTTGGAACAGAGTTATTAGCGCCAAGCCCGATATTCTCGAAAGACTATATGCAGCGGTGGAGGCTGACAATAAGGAGTTTTTCTCACAATGAACTCTATATACTCGGCTCTAGTCCAGCAAGCTCAACACTTGCTGGACGTTATTTATCATGACATCGAACTAAACGAGAGCACCGCCTCTCTAACAGATAGCGCGCTTAAGGAAATGAGGCTAGATACTAGCTGCCAGACACCAGGGGATCACCAGACATTATGGGATCAATCAACAACGTGCATGATTACTTATGGCGACACATTTCTTGTCGATGGGGAAAAACCTCTCCATACACTCAAGCACTTTCTTGACGAGCACTGTGAAAGCACCATTAATTCAGTTCATATCCTGCCTTTTTTCCCCTATAGCTCAGACGATGGCTTTGCGGTCATGGATTTTTCAAGCGTTAATGAAGCCTTAGGCGATTGGCCCGATATCCAGGACATCGCCAGCCACTATAAGCTTATGAGTGATCTGGTGATTAACCATTGCTCTAGCCGTAGTGTCTGGTTTCAGAACTTTATTAAAGCCGAAGGCCCTGGACACGATTACTTTTTTACCGAAGACCCGGAAACAGACCTAAGCGCTGTCGTTAGGCCCAGAACAAGCCCACTACTTAGAAAAACTGAAACGCCTTACGGCACGCAACACGTATGGTGTACCTTTAGTCATGATCAGGTCGACTTCGATTTCAGAAACCCTCGGGTATTACTGCAATTCATCAAGATCATTAGACACTACCTCGATATGGGCGTTCGAGTATTTCGCCTGGATGCTATTGCCTTTCTATGGAAGCGTGCCGGTACTAGCAGTATCAATCTGGAAGAAACACATAACGTCGTTCGCCTGCTTCGTTTGTTAATCGAACATGCTCAGCCCGATGCCATTATTATCACTGAGACTAACATTCCCAATAGAGAAAACTTGTCGTACTTTGGTAATGCTAACGAAGCGCATTGTGTTTATAACTTCGCTTTGCCCCCCTTATTGCTGAATACCTTAATCAGTGGGAACTGTCATCACTTGAAGCTGTGGCTGATGAGCATGCCTCCGGCACAGCACGGCACTTGCTATTTCAACTTCATTGCCTCTCATGACGGTATTGGCTTACGGCCAATTGAAGGAATTCTCAACGAAGATGAGGTACAAAATCTAGTAGAAACCATGCAAAGCTTCGGAGGACAAATCTCATGGCGAGCACTGGACAGCGTAGATGGTCGAAATACCGAAACGCCTTCTCGCAAACCATACGAAATCAATATCTCACTATTCGATGCGCTACAAGGCACGACAGAAGGAAAAGATCAATTCGGTATCGAACGTTTTCTCTGTGCACATACCATTATGTTTGGCTTAGAGGGCATTCCGGGTATTTATGTCCATAGCTTGCTAGCCACCCAAAACGACTATAAGCGAATGGAGAACACCGGCCATAATCGATCTATTAACAGACACCAGTGGGACTATACAGATTTAACTACGCAGCTTAACGAAAACACGCATCACCAGCGTGTCTTCAGCGAAATAAAACGTCTGCTAAAAATCCGACAACAACATGCTGCCTTTCACCCTAATGCAGTGCAATTCACTTTGCACCTGGGGGATAAAATATTCGCCTATTGGCGTCAGTCTCCAGACAGAAAGCAAAGCATTTTTTGTATATCGAACATCAGCAAGGAGTCACAGCAACTTGCGATAGCTGACATTAATCTGGTCGATACTCAAGCATGGTGCAACTTAATCAGTGGGCAAGAGCTTAGCAAAGCTGATAACACAATCGATTTAGCGCCTTATCAGACAATCTGGTTATCAAACCTCTGTGCTCTCTAGCCCGGCTAAATCAACTCGCCTCCTGTTTCGACTAGTCATTTTTCTATAGAAACAGGAAGGCTCCACTCCTTGCATATAAGTACCGTCACCAAAGTGACTTAAAAGAGACATAAATTTGTAGCACTCTCGAAACATAATTCCCTCTTCAGTAAAAACACCTATCGTTAAATGGAAAGGAAAATTATGCACTCTATGAATATGTTTAAGAAAACGGCTCTCGCTCTCGCCATTTCAAGCCCCCTCTTGTTAGCAGGTTGCAGCGATGACGATAAAGACTCCTCGTCAGTCAAAAACTTCAATAGAGTGGCGACTTTCCACGTATGTGAGCAGATCAATACTCAATGTAATGACGACACCGAAACCGTTGCAGAAATTGTTGCCGCAAGCACTGACGGACAAACGTTAATCTATACTGACAGCGAGCAAGAACAGCTAGGCTTCGTCGATATTTCTACTATTGAGTCTCCGGCTGCTGCAGGCACATTCGCACTCAATGGCGAGCCAACATCAGTAGCGATCAAAGGAGAGTACGCTCTCGCGGCTGTAAACACTTCAACAGACTACGTCACGGTATCGGGCGAGCTAGCTGTCATTAATATTGCGAGTAAAACTCTAGTTAGAACGATCGCTCTTGGCGGCCAACCAGACTCTATCGCAGTCAGCCCGGACAGCATGTATGCACTTGTGATTCTTGAAAACGAGCGTGATGAAGATCTAGGCGATGGTGCGCCACCGCAGCTTCCAGCTGGCGAGCTGGTTATTCTTAACCTAAGCGGTGAACCTGCTGATTGGACAAGCCAAACTCTAGACATCACCGGAATTGCTGACCTGTACGCAGCAGACCCTGAGCCAGAATATGTCGATATCAACAGTGACAATATCGCTGTTGTCACACTTCAGGAAAACAACCACATTTTATTAGTTGACCTGGAAACAGCCACGGTTAGCGCAGACTTCTCAGCGGGTACCGTTGATCTTGAAAACATCGACAACACAGAAGAAGATGCCGCCATTATTTCATTAAGCGAGAGCTTAAACGATATTCCTCGTGAGCCTGATGGCGTATCTTGGATTGACACTGAATATTTCGCCACTGCCGATGAAGGTGATTTAGACGGTGGCAGCCGTGGCTTCACAATCTTCAACAAGCAAGGTGAAGTGGTTTACTCTTCCGGCAACGACCTGGACCACATGGCAGTTCGCTTCGGCCACTACCCAGATGCTCGTTCTGGAAACAAAGGTAACGAGCCTGAGAATATCGAAGTTGCTAGCTTCGGTGGTACGCCTTACTTATTCGTCAACTCTGAACGTGCTAACCTAGTATTTGTTTACGATGTCAGTAACCCAGAGCAGCCTGTATACAAGCAAACCCTACCTGCGGGTGTGGGCCCTGAAGGTGGCTTGGCTATCCCTGATAGAAACCTACTGGTTGTCGCCAGTGAAAAAGATGATCGTGGTGATAAGTTCCGTGCGGCATTGAATATCTATCAGCGCTCTAGCGCAGATGCAAGCTACCCAACAATCGAGTCAACTAATCGAGTCGATGAGACACCCATACCTTGGAGCGCACTATCTGGTTTGGCAGCAAGCCCAACAGATGAAAACATGCTTTATTCCATCGAAGACAGCTTCTATGGTCAAAGTCGTATTTTCGGTATTGACGTCAGCACCACACCCGCTCAGCTGAACCAGGAAGTCACAATCAAAGATAGCAATAATATCTTTGCAGCCATTTCCAGAAGCGTTTTGGCAGATGATTCGGTTGATGCTGACGATGCAACACGCGTCAGTGTTTTCGATGAAGCAGACCTAGCGCTACTGATCAATGATGACAACAGCGTCAATATTGACCCTGAAGGTATAGCCGTTGCCAGCGATGGCGGTTTCTGGGTTGCTTCTGAAGGTTCAGGTACACAAGGGGATGCAGGACGACCAATCAATAGCTTGAACTTCATATTCAAAACCGATGCGAATGGCGTCATTGAAGAAGTTATCACACTGCCACAATCAGTGAATGATATTCAAGTACGCTTCGGCTTTGAAGGCATCACTGAATATAACGGTTCAGTCTATGTAGCAATTCAGCGCGCTTGGGGCGATGAAGCGAATCCACGCATTGGTGCTTACAATACGACAAGTGAGCAGTGGAGCTTCTTCTTCTACCCTCTCGATACTGCCGAGTCGCAAAATGGTGGCTGGGTTGGTTTATCTGATATCACCTCGATTGGCGACGGTAAGTTCCTAATGCTTGAGCGTGATAACCAGGGCGGCAAAGATGCAGCCATTAAGCGCATCTATGAGTTTGACGTATCTGCACTGAGCGATGGCGACACCATTAGCAAGACTCTGGTCAGAGATCTTATTGCTGAAGGTGACTTGTCTGCGCCAGGTGGAGCGACTTACGAGAAAATGGAAGGCTTAGCCGTAACTGCAGACAATACTGTTTATGTCGTCAATGACAATGACGGTGTTGATGATAGCAATGGTGAGACGCAGTTAATCAACTTAGGTAATGATTTACTAAACTAAGTGTTAAACAGGTTTAGTCTTACTTAAACAAAAGGGGCCGGTCGATTTAGACCCGCCCCTTTTTTCATGCTCTAGGCAACACTCTTAGGTTCTTTCATTCGTAATGCAACGAAAGCGGCAATCGCCAGTAGAATTCCAGCCACGATAAATGACCAGACATAGGATCCGGTACTCGCGACTATCGCTCCCGATATTTTGGTCATCACAAAACCGCCTATTCCCCACGAAGTAAACAGAAGGCCATAATTGATACCAAAGGACTTCAAGCCCCACCAACCCTTACAAAAGGCAGGAAAAAGCGCCAGATTGGTACCGTAATTAAAGCCAATAAAGGTCGCCGACAAGACAATAAAGAACGCCATCGCCCCCTCACTAGAGACGACGAATATCGCCAGAAACATATTCAAAGACTGAAGCGCCAGGAAGATTGCCAAGGCAAGGTTTTTACCCATGGCATCAGACACCACGCCAGCAATAATCCGTCCTGAGGCATTACCTACCGCCATGATGGCGACGACGATAAACGCAGCGTTACCCATACTTTGCTTCGCCATCCCAGCCACGCTACCAATCACCATTAGCCCGGCTCCAGCGCCAATAAAATACAGAAACCAGAGTTTCCAAAATGAAGCCGTTTTAATAACCAGTGATGCATCCATGGATCTTTCAGGCTCACTGCGTTGAACCGGTTCCAAGTCTTCTTGCTCTGTTTTGGCAGGCAGTTCTTTAACTACATTCTGATCCGAAGATTCTGGTTCAGCAGGAACATAGCCCTCAGGCGGATTCTTAAGAAAACGGGATAGAATGCTTAAGGCAATAAAGAATGCAGCGCCAAAAAACATCATGGTGCTTTGCAAACCCCACTCACCAACAAGGTAAGAAGCCAAGGGGGCAATATAGACAGGTGCCAAGCCAAAGCCTGCAACGACCAAACCCGCAATAAGTCCGGTCTGCCCGCCGGGGAACCACTTCAGTGCAGGTGGCGTAGCCGAAGCATAACCAAAACCGATACCTGCACCGGTGAGCACACCAAAACCAAGCACCCAAGCTGTATAACTCGTGCTTTGCGAAATCACCAGCAAACCTGCACCCACTAACACGCCACCAATCAGTGCCGTTACCCTGGGCCCTAATAAGTCCTGGCACTTACCCGCCAGAATCATCGTAAAGGCAAACACTAAACAGCAGATGGCATAAGGATCGCCAACCGAAGCTCTGTCCCAATTAAATCCACCGGCACCGCCCGCTTCAATTGATTCAACAATCTTGGATTGATAAATGCTCCAGGTATAAAGCACCCCTAGAGCCAGGTTGATCCCTGTACCCGCGATGGCTACCTTCCACCCCGGATTCTTTAGTATTTCAGACATATCCCTTCCTTATCTCTACGAACATGAAGACCGCCTTTAGGAGGCGAGTGAGATTTTTTTATTGAGTGCTCAATATAGTCTGAGTACGGCAGAAGAAAATGACGGGAGTCAACAGGTGCGTAGATTAGGCTTAGTTTTTGAAAAATTGGAATAGTGCCTAGAGACAAAGATGATCTTGCTCAGCGACTTTGAAACTCTGTTTACAATGTTCAAACGGGCAGTCAAAACTCAGTGATACCGACTGCAATTGCAGATCCCTAACACCCTCAGCTTCCGTGTCACATGATTTACCATATAGCCGGTCGCCAACAATCGGGTAGCCTAAGGAGGAGATGTGTTGGCGAATTTGGTGCTTGCGGCCCGTTAGTAATCTAACGTCAAGTAGGGAATACTCGCCCTTACCTTCAACATAAGAAAACATACTACATGCGGCTTTACCCTCCACAGGGCTATTTACTTCATAGTCTTGCGGGAAGATAGAAAAATCACCGTGCACAATTGCCTGGTAGCGTTTATCAACCCTCCCCTGACTAAACATCTCACTAAAGCATTGCGCAGCTTTTTTACTATGACATAAAACCATTAAACCCGTGGTTGCTCTGTCCAACCGATGGACTAGAAAGACAGGTCGTTCATGGGTATTGCTAAGCTTAGCAAGGTTTACTTCTACCCAACGATTAATACTGGCAAAGTCTCCCCATCGGCTTCCCTGGCAGTTCAGGCCATAGGGTTTGAACCAAATACTGTAATCATAAGCATCATGGATCAACTTTGGTTCAGGGATAGCTTGCCTGAGAACTTCAGCGTTATAATTAAGTTCAAGCTCATCACCAGCCTTTAGCGCCTTACTAGCTCGCCTTAAACGCTGCTTCCCCTTCCCTCGATGCAACCATACAGCGCCTTTTTGCATGGCGTCTTTTATCTTGGCTTGCGAGAGATTCGTATGACTGGCGAGTATCTGGCTTGCCTTAATGTGGCAATTACTTTCATCGAGCGTTAGTTTGAATTCGACTATTTCTGTCACATTATTAACCTTAGATTAAAGACACAATATTAGCGTTTAAGAATGATATTCGCCTTACCCGCCAAATAACGCTCTCGAAAGAGTTTAAAGTATTTATCCAAGCTTTGCGCAGCTTCATGCTCACCCGCCAACTTCAGTACTTCAACACCCACTTCGGCCGTACATAACTGATGATCCTGTGATGCTTCGCGCAGCTGATAATTTGACACCTTTTCAGGGCTAATCCCCAACACAGGAAAAGGCCGAAGATAAGCACTACGAAACATTTTTTTAGCCTCTCGCCAAGTTCCATCTAAGATAATAAATAAAGGCCTCTTGCCATGCACTTGACTCTCTATTTCAACCGGGTTTCGAATACACTGATCAGCTTCTGCATACTCATGAGGAAAGACCACGATAGGAAAGTAATCTGGATTCTCCAATAGATCGCGCAAAGCAGCCTCCTGCTCGGTACGTTGCCACTGGAAAGCATAATTGTCAGGGATAAGATCTGCGATGATGCGTCCGGTATTACTGGGCTTAAATACTTCCCCCTGATAGAGAATAAAACAAAATGCACAAGCAGCCTCAACAACGGGTCGCTCTGCACAGATGCAATGATGCTCAACTAATAGGCATGACGGGCACCTTTCTAACTTGCTACCACGAGCAGAAAAAGGCCGATGTATCTTTTTACTCTGCTCATCTCGTAATTTTGAGACTGCATTAAGGTGCATAACTCTCCGACTTCTTTGCAATTTTAAGGATTCTAATGACTGAATTGTAAACCATAATAAAACACGCACTTAGGCGTTTTACAGGCTGGTCTGCTTAGTTTAACTTTAATGGCATCTTAATTACTTAATAATTCAAACCTTTTTATTAAACGAATCCGCCCTTCCAGATAAGCCAATCACGATTTAGTATCACTCAATTTGACTTCAAGATTTTTCACGTCATTATTAAGCACATGACAAGCTCAGAAACTAAACGCCCTTATCAAATCTCCAATCGTGCTGAATCAACTGCTCAAACTATTTGTGGCCGCGACTGAATTATACCTCTGGAAGTGATGAGGCATGGTTTAAATCAGGGCACTGAACAAACTGACAAAACATTGCTTAAGCTAGTAAAGGCTTGGTAAGTGTGAGAAAACAAAGTTAGATAACTTAATGAATATTAGCGATAAACAGTATGGCCAAGGTGACTCGACCTTTGTTG
>NZ_LWFZ01001468.1:0-1331 GCF_001635225.1 Oleiphilus sp. HI0086 | reverse complement strand
AATACAGCCAAGGCAAGCCAAGGCATTGTGATTTCTGAACAAAGAGTCCAGCATATCTTCCGCAAGATTATCAATAGCGTCTATAGGAAGCGCCTGACCAGTCTTAACGTCCGTGAGAATACCGCCCATGAGTTCAACTGCTTCTTCATGAACCTTTTGAGCCGCCAGCATTTCCTCGCCCAAACCTAAACGCGGCTTGTTTAACGAGCTCAGTTCACCTGCCGCTGCTAGTTTCTTTTCATTTTCTTTGTCAATCTCGGCAAGGGTCGGCGCATCCTTTAAATCCTCACCTAGAAAAGTATCGATATAGACTTCTTTAATGCCTAGTTTTTTATCTTTTCAACAGTTAGATCTTTCTTGATTTTCCCCTTCTTCTTAAAGTTGGAATGAGGAATCCAATCACTATTAAGATCAGATATATACATTCCAACTTGAAGGGAGTCGATAGGAATTCGTTTGATCATATTTATTCTTACACGCTAAAGCAGGTGCGAATTAAAAACACCTGCCAATTTGTGAATAGCTTCTTTTTGTCGATATATAGAGTATAGGTGCTCGATACAAATTAACCACTTCCAATAATAAAACTATTCCACTCGATGTGGTGCCAATTTGACCCCTTGAACACGTGCTCCGGCCATCTTCACACTACCTTTATAACGATCTTCTCCTGTAGAACTGAACTCAAAACCATATTCACGAATAATCTGTAAGCGCCCAGCATTCCCTCTCTTGAGCTTCAATGAGCGCAAAACGACTGTCTGGTCAAGAATACTTAAGTCCAATTCACGACAATGCTTCGCCGCGGCTCTTAGAGCAATATCTTTTAACTCTCTTGCTTTAAGCCAATACCAAACAATCAGGCAGACAAGCAACGTCAGAACCAATGATCTTAAAGACAATATAACCTCCGCATTCGAAACTCTACTCGCGCCTTGGGTTTAGGCTTCATACAAGCATACCTGATTCCGTCCCTGCTTCTTGGCTTGATACAGTGCCAAGTCAGCATTTTGATAAATTTGCCAAGCAGTTTCTGTCTTAGCTGTCGCGAATGCAATACCGAATGAGGCTGTCAAACTTATCCGTTGCCCCTGCCAAAAGCAGTCTGTACTTTCAATCGTGGCACGAATTCTTTCTGCCAATATATGCGCTTCATCTTTACTTTCGCCACAGACAATAATACTCATCTCTTCTCCGCCAACGCGCGCGGCAGTATCATTCTTCCTGCAATTTGCAAGAATCAATGTAGCAACCTTCTTCAATACTTCATCACCTGCCTGGTGCCCAAATCGATCATTTACTTGTTTAAAAAAGTCTAAATCAATTTGAAT
>NZ_LWFZ01001467.1:0-713 GCF_001635225.1 Oleiphilus sp. HI0086 | reverse complement strand
CTGCAGTGATCGCAACCAAACCTGCTAGTGCGCCGTTCAATGCCATTGTAAGGTCAGCCTTACCGAATAGAATACGTGCAACGATCAATGCAGCGATCAAACCACCTGCCGCAGCAGCGTTAGTGTTCAAGAATACGCTTGCTACTTCGTTAGCTACTTCGATACCACCCAGTTTAAGAGTAGAACCACCGTTGAAACCGAACCAGCCCATCCACAGGATGAATGTACCTAGCGTTGCTAGAGGAAGGTTCGCACCTGGGATAGCGTTAACCTGACCGTTAGCACCGTACTTGCCTTTACGAGCACCTAGCATGATAACACCAGCCAATGCTGCTGCAGCACCTGCCATGTGAACGATACCTGAACCAGCGTAATCGCTATAGCTACTGAGGTCGTACATACCGAACACAGAGTTACCACCCCAAGTCCAGCCACCTTCCATTGGGTAGATGAAACCCGTCATAACAACTGCGAATGCTAGGAAAGCCCAAAGCTTCATACGCTCAGCAACCGCACCCGATACGATAGACATTGCCGTTGCAACGAATACGACCTGGAAGAAGAAGTCAGAAGCGCCTGAGTAAACAGAGTCACCGCCGAAGCCGTTTTCAGCAGAATCTGCTAGAGCTTGAGCAACGTCTATAGTTGCAACGCTGTCAGTACCTGATAGGAAGAAGCCGCCGCCATACATGAACTCGTAACCACAGATTAGG
>NZ_LWFZ01001466.1:0-848 GCF_001635225.1 Oleiphilus sp. HI0086 | reverse complement strand
GGGGTGAAGTAGAATGCCCAAAATATAGAGAATTTCCTCTGCCGTACCAACACCGCCAGGAAATACGATAACCCCGTGACCACAGCGCACAAAGGCTTCCAGGCGTTTTTCGATGTCTGGGAGTATAACTAGTTCATTGACGATAGGGTTTGGAGACTCGGCTGCGATAATTCCTGGCTCTGTAATGCCTATATAGCGCCGCTCTTCAAAATGCTGTTTGGCGTGGCCTATTGTGGCACCTTTCATGGGCCCCTTCATTGCGCCGGGGCCACAGCCGGTAATAATGTTTGCTTCGCGAAGGCCTAGTTGGTAGCCCACCTCTTTGGTAAATTCATATTCGCATCGATTGATAGAGTGGCCACCCCAGCAGACTATAAGCGGTGCTTGGGCGCCTTTGCGCAGCAAGTTGGCATTTCTAAGAATATGAAAGACTGCATCAGTGATGCCCTTGGAGTGTTCAAAGTCAAAATGCTGAGGGTCAAGCAGTTGGTTTTGAACGTAGAGCACATCTCTTAATACTGAAAAAAGTTGTTCCCGAATACCGCGAATCATCTTGCCATCAACAAAGGCTGAGCCAGGCGCATTTTCAATCAGCAGCTTGATACCACGAGACTGGCGTATAAATTTGATACGGAAATCTTTATAGCGCTCGATGATTTCATTGGTATCATCGACGGTGCTGCCGGTATTTAAGACCGCTAAAGCACAGCGCTTAAACAATTCATAGACCTTGGTTCGCGACAGCTCGACTAATTGTTTTACTTCATAGGCAGAAAGGATTTCAAGGGAGCCTTCAGGGGAGACTGTGGTATAGGGCATTGTCTCACAAGGTAAAATTTTGATACTGG
>NZ_LWFZ01001465.1:0-481 GCF_001635225.1 Oleiphilus sp. HI0086 | reverse complement strand
GCGTGTAATCTCGAAAGGTCTCACCGGCATAGGATTCGAGCGTCTCTTGAATGACACCATTAAGATCAAAGATCGAGTCGCCCAGAGTAATAACGTCATTGCGATCTGCCACTTCTTCGTAAGGGTTACCTGTACAACCGACAACACTCACAGAAACTATACAGGCAGCTGCAAATTTGACAGCCTTAGCCATCTTCACTGGCAGGTCTATCAATTTTTTTTGTTTTAATCTAATCATTTTGCTTCTCCAGCTTTTTGATTGTTTTATGGAGAAACAACGATAACGCAGTCATGAATTTTTTTAGGTATAGGATTACGTACAGATCTCATAGATCAGTGCGCAATTTGCCTTAGGGTTCATTGCACATTCGTCTGGCCAAATCATCTCTAGCGTGCTGAATAAGTGTTAAAGGATCTCGCGCTACGGAAGTGAAAACATGCAAACCACCTAAAGGCATAATGCCCTTCTGTGTTATTTCAC
>NZ_LWFZ01001464.1:0-980 GCF_001635225.1 Oleiphilus sp. HI0086 | reverse complement strand
TGAAGAGTCTTCGCAGGCTCTAGAAGCAATGCTTAAGTCTATCCAGGCTTTGCAACCTTGCCAGCCTCAAGATGAGCTGGTCACGAATATCACTTCAATTGTTGATGATTTGCGTGTTAACACCCCACTTGTTGAAGAAGATATCGCTCCAGAAAATGAACAGCCCTCTGAATCACAAACGACAAGTCCTAGCCAGGTCTTATTAGACTTGGATCCGGAATTAGCCGAGATATTTTTAGAAGAAGCCCAAGAAATAATCGACAGTTCTGGCGAACTATTGCACCAATGGGAATCCGACGTCTTTAATATCGAGGTTGTTGGCGAGCTACAGCGTGAATTGCACACCCTTAAAGGCGGTGCTCGAATGGCCGAAATCAACCCTATTGGTGATCTTGCACACGAACTGGAAACCTTATTCGAGTCTATTGTTAATAAGCAGCTTGATGCGACACAAGACATGACGGCTCTTTGCTTAAGCTGTCATGATGCCTTAGCTAATATGGTTGAAGCGGTTCAACAAGGTTCAGCTATCAATGGCGCAGATGAACTTCTCAATAAGATCAAGCAAGTCACCACTGGCTCACCAGTAGAGACTTCTGAGCCAGAAGAACTTGAAATCACAAGCCCTGTTGAAACACCGGTTGAAGAGCCTGAAAGCATTGAAGTCAGTGCGCCTACAACCATAGATGAAGATGATCTTGAAGCAGACCTACTTCCCTTATTTATAGACGAAAGCAAGGATATTCTTTCTGCTGCTGCCGAGTATTTGGAGCACTGGCGCGAGGATGAAGACTTCATCGAAGGTATTGTTGAGTTACAAAGGGAAATGCATACCCTGAAAGGGGGAGCGAGACTTGCTGACGTTGACCCGATCGGCGACTTAGCTGAAGCCGTCAACACTCGTTTAGAGCAGATGATAGACGGTCAACTAAATGACCCTGAAGGCTTGTACCATGCAATCGCTAAAGCATACCAAGAAT
>NZ_LWFZ01001463.1:0-235 GCF_001635225.1 Oleiphilus sp. HI0086 | reverse complement strand
TGGAAGTGAACTCATACTTCGAGCTACTCAAGTTGGCAAGCATTCCCTTAATTGCGGGAATTGTTGGATTCATCACCAACTGGTTAGCCATTAAGCTTACTTTTTATCCGATCAAATTCTGGGGCATTCGGCCCATTTTTGGCTGGCAGGGAATTATTCCCTCAAAGGCTAGGAAGATGGCGGAAATCAGTGTTGATTCAACCTTGTCCAGAATTGGCTCAGTCTCTGATATTGT
>NZ_LWFZ01001462.1:0-949 GCF_001635225.1 Oleiphilus sp. HI0086 | reverse complement strand
CAAATACCGCAGCCATCGCCTCGATGGTGGTACGAATCACGTTGTTGTAAGGGTCTTGCTCGGTCAAAGACCAGCCTGATGTTTGCGAGTGGGTTCGAAGCATAGAAGATTTGGGGTTCTTAGGTCTAAACTCGTCCATAATCTTATGCCATAACAAGCGACCGGCTCTGAGCTTGGCGATCTCCATATAGAAGTTCATGCCAATGCCCCAGAAGAAGGAAAGGCGAGGCGCAAAGGCATCGACGTCCAAACCAGCTTTCAGTGCAGTTCTAACATACTCTCTGCCATCGCTAAGTGTGTAGGCTAGTTCCAGCGCTGCATCAGCACCGGCTTCCTGAATATGGTAGCCGGAGATTGAAATGCTGTTAAAGCGAGGCATGTTCTCGGAGGTGTAGCCGATAATATCGCCAATAATCCTCATGGATGGTTTTGGTGGGTAGATATAGGTATTGCGCACCATAAACTCTTTCAGAATGTCATTCTGGATAGTGCCTGAAAGCTGTTCTTGTGAAACGCCTTGTTCTTCTGCTGCAACGATGTAGCTAGCCAGGATTGGCAAGACTGCGCCGTTCATGGTCATGGATACCGATACTTTATCAAGCGGAATGCCGTCGAAAAGAATTTTCATATCTTCGACTGAATCAATCGCCACACCTGCTTTACCTACATCACCCGTTACGCGTGGGTGGTCTGAGTCGTAACCTCGGTGAGTCGCTAAATCAAAGGCAACTGATACGCCTTGTGCACCGGCAGCCAGGTTTTTGCGATAGAAAGCATTTGACTCTTCTGCGGTGGAAAATCCTGCGTATTGGCGGATGGTCCAGGGGCGGCCGGCGTACATCGTTGCCATTGGGCCACGTACAAAGGGAGCCATACCGGGAAGTGTCTGGGTGTGAGGCAGGTCTTTTGTATCTTCCTCGGTATAGAGCACCTTAACGGGAATACCTTC
>NZ_LWFZ01001461.1:0-1130 GCF_001635225.1 Oleiphilus sp. HI0086 | reverse complement strand
CGTAGCTTTTAGCCATGCCTTGAACCATGTACGAAGGAACAGGTACTTGAAAGAAATAACAATTAGCAGAGCGCCGAGAATAGCAATAGACAAGACGGGCAAGAACATAATTACCTCCTACCCTTGTATAAGCTTAAGTACCATACCCAATTGAAGCCAGACTTTCTTCTGACAACTTTAACAAAGCATCATTCTGGGTTTGTGCCTTGGTCATACTCTCAATGTAGTATTCCAATGAAGTCAGTGCATCAGCCAGAGTTTCTAACAAAGTCTGGTCAGGCATCGTATCACCGTCAACCAACTCCTGTTGAATACAGGACATGCACTTCAATAACAAGGACGTTAACCTCTCCTCACCAATGATGCTCATTGCACCACGGATACTGTCCATGACAGTATAGACTGTTGCCAGGTGAAGCTTATCACCCTGGGATTCAACGTAGGAGCTAATTGATCGTTTAGCCAAGCCTAGCCCGGACTTTGACTCATCAATAACAACGATAGTCGCTTCGCTCAAATATGGCGTTTCGCCATCTTTATGGGCCGACTGCAACTCTACTTCACCCTGAATACCCGTTTCTTCAAAGCGCTTAATCGCCTGCTCAATACCTAACACAGCGTCAGCTACAGCAAATAAATCCTGTTCGGCAACATCCGTCCCTGTGCCTTGCCAAGTTTTGATTGCTTCGATCTGCTGATCACAAGCTAGGCTAATTTTCTTCAGGTCGAGCATAGACAAGGTGCTGCTCAGGCGTTCAAAGACACCCACTATAAACTGCATATCCTCATCGCTTGGCGCATCACCACGCTCAAGAATATCTAATTTTTCTTTAAGCTGAATTAGCTCTTCTTGCAATGCATTGGACAAAGACTTAAGAACATCTGCACCCGGGCCAAACAACCGCTTGCTTTCTGCCGATAAAGACTTTTCATCAAAATCCAATAGGGAAACTTTGTAGCCTTCCAGTACTGCATTCACTTGCTGAGAATAAGAACCACTAATTGCTAACAAGTAGATAAGCTCTTTATGCAAAGACTCCGGTGCCGATTTACTGGTCACCACAGTTCCAACCAATGCCATCTCACGAAGGTACTTTTCAACCTTCATAAACAAGCGCTTGCGAAGGTCA
>NZ_LWFZ01001460.1:0-1165 GCF_001635225.1 Oleiphilus sp. HI0086 | reverse complement strand
TCATACTAAACTTACCCGATAGCCATAGTGTAGACCACATTAAATTCTCTACAGCAAGCCAGCTACTTACGAAAAGTAACAAATACTTTAAGAGACAACCAGACAACCAGACAACCACTCGGACACTTAACGCCTTTAGCAGCGGCCGAGCGCAGCGAGGTCCAGCCCCAGCGTCTTTTTGCTGGGGCGATGCTGGCTAAACTTGTTAGAACTTTACTACGCATAAAGTAGAAATAATACAAAGCCAACCCCTGAAACTAAGGCCAATAAAAAGACACAGTGAAATATAAAATTAGCTAGCCGCCACCTGACATTAAAGCCTTGTCGATAATTGGTGGTAAGCGCATAAAATATTGAGCCTACGCACAAGATTGATACTAACAATAAAGCTACATGCTGAGTTAAAGCAAAATAACAGCTAATTAACCCTATGAGAAAGCCGTATGTTGCTAAAGATGAAGCTTTCGTTGTACCCCAAAATTCTTTTTTTTCTATATCCATTTTAGGTTGATCTACAATCTGATTAAAAAGTTCTAACGCTTTTATAAACGGCGCACGGCTCTATCGTGCGTCCAACGCAGGCCACGTTTCTTTGTGGCCGGAGTGATGTTTGATGAACTGGTTAGATGTTTTAGAACTCCCAACTACACCAAACACCACGTTAAAACCAAAGTGCTTGCCCAGAGACAAAAACACCGCAGATGGCGACTTTACCGGATTCCCTAGGAACACACCATTGACGAAGCCTCTACAAATTAAAATGTGCTTGAGAAGCTTAAACAGTAGAGCGGAACAGTGGGAAAACGTGCCACCTACCCTAAAACTTTAAACGGAGGAATACATGATAAGAAACGAGCATTCCCTGCCGAATATTGAGCCCTAAACCTTAAGAGCCAAAAAACATTTAACGCCTTGGTGACATGCGCCGCCAGGCGTCATGTTGACCAACTTGTTATGTGTTCCCCAGGGTCTCGCGACGCCAATTCGTCAACACTTTCCTTTGAAAGAATAATATTCCCAAAATAGGCTGCGTCGCAATGATTGCCCCATTCCATATAGTAAACCAAATGGCATATACCACTCTCATCCACCTTGATTAGAATGGTATAACCAAGATCACCTTGCGCAGATGCATGGAAATGTATCCAATCACCAAAGATGTCAA
>NZ_LWFZ01001459.1:0-923 GCF_001635225.1 Oleiphilus sp. HI0086 | reverse complement strand
GTTAAGTTTATGTGCAACGGCAATGACCGCAGACGCGATTTCCATGGCATTGAGGTCATCAGGAATATCGTAAACAAATGACTGGTCAATTTTCAGAATATCTACAGGTAGGCTCTTTAAATAACTTAAAGAGGAGTAGCCTGAACCAAAGTCATCGATGGTAATAGTGGAACCAGTAGATTTGATGCTATTGAGTTGAGCTATGACAGCATCAATGTCATTCATTAGCATACTTTCGGTTACTTCTATTTCCAGGTTTTCTGCGGCGAGGCCTGAATGCTCGAGGGCGCTTGAAACAACATTTACCAGTTCCGGGTCATCAAACTGGCGTGGCGATAAGTTAACTGCAACTCTCAATGAGCGACCAGTTAGGGCATTTAATTGCATGATTTCTTTACATGCGTTTCTCAGCACCCATTCACCAATTTGTACGATCAAGCCGGTCTCTTCGGCTACGGGAATAAAGTCAGCAGGGGAAATGTCTCCCTTCGTCGCATGCTCCCAGCGTATCAGAGCTTCAACGCTAGATATTTCACCCGTCTTCAGATTAATTTGAGGCTGATAGTTTAGGTAAAAGTCGTTATTTTTAATTGCTTCACGTAATTCATTTTCAATTTCCAGAAGCTTGTTTGCGCGGAGGTTTAAGGCTTCAGTAAAGAAGTGGTAGCCATCTCGACCGTTCTCTTTAGCCATATATAAGGCAAGGTCGGCGTTCTTCATGAGCGTTTCGCTATTGATGCTGTCTGTTGGTGCTAAGGTAATGCCGATACTTGTTGATACAATCACCTCATGTTTACCCAACCTAACTGGTTCCTTAAGAGTGTCCAGGATCGTTTGAGCAATGGCAGATATTTTATCGATATCGGATATATCGTTAAGCAGAANGGTAAATTCATCCCCCCCTAAACGGGCAACTGTATCTT